>JACZVB010000356.1 GCA_022572865.1 Chloroflexota bacterium
CGGCCCTGGGGGAGCACTTCGGCCCCGGGGCGGTTACCTCTCGTCCGGACGGAGGTATGTTCCTGTGGGTGAAGCTGCCCGAAGGGACCGATACCCCGGCCCTGCTGGGTAAGGCCAAGGCCAAAGACATTCGTTACGGCCCGGGGCCCATCTTCTCACCCTCGGGTGAGGGGGCCAACTACTTGCGCCTGGCCTACGCCCACCTGGACGAGGATGTCATAGAGGAGTGTATCGTGGAGCTAGCCAAGGTGTTCGAGGCCGAGGGTGTGCTGGGTTAGCACCCTGCGGGCGTGATATCCTCCTATGCCTCTACAGCGTCTCCCAATCTATGCTTTGCTCGAAGGCGTGGGCCAGCTTCAGCAGGACCGACTCCTGGAAATGCCTGGCTATGAGCATAAGACCAACGGGTAGCCCATCCACCTTGCCGCAGGGGACCGATATACCGGGATGGCCTGTGGCATTGAAGGGAGAGCAGTTGTATCCGAAACCCGCTGCCCGGGAGAGCCTGGCCTTCCAGTCGATGTCGGATTCGTATTTGTAGGCGGTGATGGAAACGGTGGGCATAGCCAAGACATCGAACCGCTCCAGAGCGGAGTCGTAGCTTGCCCTGAGGGCTGGGCGCAGGTTCTGCCCCTTGTTGTATAGTCGGCCGTGGTAGTAGTCGGACAAATAGGTGCCGATGAGCATGGTCAACTTCAGCTCGGGGGGCAGGTCGTTGGCCTGGGTCTTGAGGGCCCTGCCCAGGGTCTCTCCCAGTCCGGTGTCGTAAAACCCCTGCCAGTGGTATCCGAGGCCGCGGGCTCGCATCAGGGCGGCGGCTCCCTCGATCATTCCGCCGTGGTAGATGGCCATTGCGGTATTGTGGGCCGGGATGGATACATCCTGTACCACCAGCCCCATCTTGGAAAGATGGGCTATGGCCTTGCGTACCGCGGCGTCAACCTGGGGGTCGGACCTTTTCTGGGCGAACCCTTCTTGGACTACCCCCACTCGCAGCCCACTGACGTCCTCTGCCAGATTGTCGGCGTAGCTCTCAACCATCACCTCGTCCTGTCTGGGGTCCAGCGGGTCTTTGCCGGCGATGACCTCCAGCATCAGAGCAACCTCGCGGGTGGAGCGGGCCATGGGCCCGACGTGGTCGAAGCCAGGCTCGCCGCAGACGATGCCAGTGTAGGGCACCAGGCCGAAGGTAGGCTTCAGCCCCACCACACCGCACCATGCCGCCGGCATCCTGATGGAGCCGCCCTGATCGCACCCCAGAGTCATGTCGATGTCGTCGTAGTAAAGGGCTGCGGCCGAGCCGCTGGATGAGCCGCTGGCCAGATGCTCTCTGTTATGGGGATTAAGGATAGGACCATAAGCACTGGTGTCGCCGGCCCCTGACCAGGCAAAGTCGTCCATGTTCAACACGGCGACGATCTCCGCTCCCTGGTTCAAAAGCCGGGTCACCACTGTTGCGTCCCTCTGAGGCACATAGGCGGACAGGAGCCGGGACCCACAGGTCATTGGGACCCCAGCCATGGATATGTTGTCCTTGAGGCCGACCCGCACACCAGCCAGTTTCCCTTTGCCTGGGCCTTTTATCGAGCACCGCCGGACTATGGCGTTGTAGGGATCGTCTTCGGGCCGGGGCCTTACGCCCGGGTCCCGGACCACGCCTGTGGTAAGCGGGTTTTCGACGGGCATTTGGTCAAGGATATCTAGCCAGTTAAATGTAGCTGAGGAGAGAGAAAGGTAACCCTCCACCTCCTCCTCGCTGAGGGTCAGGTTGTTCCGTGCGGCTGCTCTGAGCAAGTCCTCTCGATTGGGGTGTCTTAGGCCCATGCTTCACCTCCTGGGGCTGTTGATGACAACTGGGATTGTAGCATCTGCTAATGGGGTGCTCAAAGTGATGGGTTTTAGGGTTGCTTCCAGGATTGGGCTATCCTGTTGCCACCAGCCCCGATACCCGGCTCTCCTGGCCCAACCATGATTTCTTCTAAGTGCACCATCGTCCGAGACATGGACCCCGAGCTGGTCGACGCCCAGTTCACGACAGACGACCCCGAAGAGTCCAGCCAGATCGCAACTTGCACGCTGTTCGAGGCGATATCCCCCCTCCGCCGACCAAGCTATAGGGCCCCGAAGGCTCGTTGGACTACCTCCGGCATGGCAGGATGCACATAAATGGACTGTGTAATAGCATCTGTGGTCAGCCGCATACGCATTGCGTTGACCACCTCCTGTATCAGGATGGAAGCATCGGTGCCTATAATGTGGCAGCCTAGTATCTCTGCCGTCTCCGTCTGAGCCAGCACTTTGACGAAGCCGTCCTTGTCCTCGATAGAGGAGCCGTAGGCGGTATTGTAGTAGTCATACGTGGCGACCTTGTATTGGAGGCCCTGCTCCTTCGCCTCTTGCTCTGTCAGCCCTACACCGGCGACTTGAGGCGAGGCAAATATGGCGTGAGGCATTGCGTGATAGTTCACGGCGGCTCGGTGGTCCGGATTGAAGATGTTGTAGGCGACATAGGCCGCTTCCAGATTGGCGCTGTGTTTCAGGAGATACTTTCCGACGATGTCACCAAGGGACCATA
>JACZVB010000357.1 GCA_022572865.1 Chloroflexota bacterium
ATTGGCCAGGTAGCGGGCCACCTTCTGCTCCTCGGTCTTGAAGCTGGGAATGCGCAGTATCCTGCTGCACAGATTCACCATTGGCCCGGCTTTAATCTGTTTCAGCACCCGTTCCTTGACGGCCTGGTCAACCATCTCCACCCCCGAATTCTGCGCGCGAGGCTCACGCGCCTCTGCGGTAAAAGGCCCCTGGGAGCTCCTCCGAAATCGAGGCCTAGTATATTATGGTGGGGCCGCCTTCAACAAGCCTCGCTTTCCTATGTCCATCGCCATTGCAGGCACCCTGTCCGCACACGACGCCCCTAAATAAGCTTCTCGAAAAGGGAAGTGTACTGGCGCCGGGTCCCGAGTATCGGGGCAAGTCGGGGCCGGGGGTTTAGGGGCTTGCCCTGAGCCTGCCTGTCTTGAACTTATCGGAGGGGATGATCGAAACCGTCTTCAAAGGCCCTCCTACACATTAAGCCTTTTAATAAGCTTCTCGAAAAGGGGAGTGCAGTCCCGACCTGTCGGGATGGCAGGGGGGCTGTCCCGACCGGTCGGGACCAGAATCATTTTTCTCCCCCTCTCCCTCCCAAGCATGCCCTGAGCTTGCCGAAGGGGGAGAGGGGGACACAGGGGGTGAGGGTCGAAAGTGTCCTTGAACACCCTCCACACGCCTAGCCTGACCCCACCCCGGCCAGGTCCCTACGCAAGGAGTTACACGCCTTCGGCGATGGCCTTGATGTGGGCCAGGGTCCGGCGGACCCCCTCCTCCATCTGCGCCTGGCGGCGGCGCGACCCGCCGAAAGCTAGGCGGATCACGATACGAAAGTGCCAGAGCACCTGGAAGGACTCGGTGAGGAGGGTGCCGCCTTCCGAGGGCTCCATCTGGTACCGCCATCGGGTTTGAACGCCCTTGAAGGGCAGGCTGTGGGTCTCGAAGGCGAAGGCCTGGCCCGACTCCGCTTTGGTGACGGTGCAGGTGGTCCACCACCTCAACCAGCCACGGCGGTTGTACCCCTTGAACCGGGCTCCGGCCACCGGGCCCCCTGCCCCACCCAGCCAGCGGCAGCGGTAGCACTCGGGGCTCCACTCGCCCATGCGGGTGACGTCTGAGACCAGCTCGTACACCCTTTCGGGCGGCGCCTTGATGTGGACCTGGGCACTACCCTCCAGGCCCATGGCCTTCGATCTCCTCCCCGGCCTCGATGTCGACGCCATAGCTGTGGGATTCACCCGATTCTGACACAAGGCGCACCCTGCCGCTGGCACTGGCCCGGGGCCCGTCGCCGGTTGACGGCATACTGGTCATCTCGACCGAGATGTCGTATACGTCACCTTCCACCCTGATCCTGAACTGTCGGGATACGAATGGCGCCGCCAGTAACTCCTTGAGCCGGCTCAGGGTGGCCTCCTGCTGCCTCAACGCCTCGTGGGCCTGCTCGATGCTCACCGACTTGAAACTGACCCGGTCGCCGGGCATCCCTTGGGCAAGGTCGCTCAGGTCGGCGCTGATCACCGTGGCGATCTTGGTGTAACCCCCGGAGGTTCCCCTGTCGGCCATGAGCACAATGGGTTGTCCGTCGCCCGCCACCTGGACGCCGCCAAAGGGGATGCCGTCAGAGATGATGTCGGGGCCGACCTTGTGCGCTATCTTTGGGCCCTCCAGCCGGTACCCCATCCGATCGGACTGAGCCGTGATGGTATAGGACGAGCTGAGGAACGCCTCGATGCCCGTGTCGGTGAAGGCGTCGTCCTGGGGGCCGGTTATCACGCGGAGCGCGTGCTGGTGTCCGTAGTGAGGTATTAGCCCCCGGGGCGTCCTGCGGCCGGCAAGGTGGAGGGGTGGGGTGGGAAGGGGGGTCAGGAGCGTGTCCCCGGCCCTCAGGGACCGGCCCTTGAATCCCCCCAGCCCCGCCTTCAGATAGGTGGACTTGCTGCCCATGACCACCGGCACATCGAACCCTCCGGCCACGGCCAGGTACGACCGGCTGCCCTCCCTGGGCCCCTGGAAAGAGAGAGTGCTGCCCCGGTACGCTGCAACGGCTTCCCACATGGGCACGGGGTCGCCGTCCAATGCGGGTCCCAGGTCCGCCCCGGTCAGGACTATAAGGGCATCGGACAGGAACTGGAGCCTGGGGCCCAGAACGGTGATCTCCAGGCAGGCCTCGCCCTCCGGGTTGCCCGCCAGGATGTTGGCCGCCCGCAGAGCGAAGAGGTCCATGGCCCCGGAGGCGGGCACCCCGAGCCTGAGATAGCCGTGCCTTCCCAGGTCCTGGACCGTGGTCAACACTCCCGGCTCTATTACCTCGATAACACCCATGTTCAGATTTCGATGACTCCCAGATTCAGATCAACCGGCCCGGTGGATGGTCACACGATACCGTCGGGCCTCCACCTCTCCCTGGATCTCTTGGTACCGGGCCTCGTCTATGGACACGAACCTGACCAGGTCCCCTGCCTCCACAAGGGCTGGGGGGTCCCGGCTGGGATCGAACATCTTGAGGGGGGACCGTCCTATCAGGCGCCAGCCCCCGGGACTTTCCAGGGGGTATATGCCCGTCTGAGTCTCGGCTATGCCTACGGAGCCCGCA
>JACZVB010000358.1 GCA_022572865.1 Chloroflexota bacterium
CGATGCCCACATAATCAGCATCTTCAACCCGGCGACAAAGGGGACCGAGAGGCACGACGCCGACGGGGCTTTCGAGGCCACGGGAGAGATACCACCCGCCTGGAAGGGCGAGTCGGGGCGCACCATGTTCGTTATGAGGGAGGAGGATGCCGTCAAGGTGAGACTCCGCGCAGGTGGGAGCCTGGCTTCCCGCTATCTGAACCGCGATGATGGCTGCGGTCTCACCATCTCCCTGCCGCGCGGGTCAGCAGGCAGCGAATCGATACTCTGGTACAAGCACCACGTGGAGGCCAACTACATCCTGGAAGGCGAAGCTACCGTAGAGGACCTCACCACGGGGGAGGTATGGGAGTTAAGTCCCGGCTCCCTTTACGTCGTGGGGCCGCATGACCGCCACAAGTTCACGAAAAAGACGGACCTGTACCACATGAGCGTCTTCAATCCGCCTTTGAAAGGCGACGAAACCCATGATGCCGACGGCAGCTACCCGCCTGGTGGGGAGATACCATCAGCATGGCGGTGACCATACGCCGCCAGGGACGGCCGCCTGCCAGGATTGACCCATCTACAGGTTACGCTGATTTCGGCTACTAGGTGCTAGCTCTGTGGGTTCAGGAGCCACTCCTGCTCTCGGGCGGGACCCGTGAGCCAGGACATAGTCTCCTCCATCCATCCGGGCTCCAACTCCACCCCCAGGCCGTTGGCCAGTCTGTTGAAAAAGTTAAAGCGACAGGTTATCAGCACCGTCGATAGCACCTGCTCGTCACTCAGCCCCAGGGCCTTCAGCGTATCGATATGCTCCTTTTTCATCGACCACGGCTCTCTGGTGAGCCGGGCAGCGAAGTCCAGCATCCCCCGGGTCTGGGGGTCCAGGTCGGCCTGGGTGTAGTCGTGCATGAGGTGGCTTGCCAGCTTTTCGTCTCCCGACTCCTTACGGAGGGCCCCTCCGTGATGTACCGTTCAGTAGCGGCAACGGTTTATCACCGATACCACTGCGGCGATGGCCTCCTCCTGGGTTCGGGTAAGGGCCGAGGCCCCCTTGTCAACAGCCCTTCCCATGTGGGTCACGGCGTTCATCGCCCTGGGGTTTATGGACATCACCCGGGTCACGTTGAATGCCTCGCGGGTTTCCGCTTCTCTTATCCAGGACATCGCATCCTCCTTACTCTCTCAGCTACTATCAATCGCCTCCAGTTCGGACCAAAGGCCCCTGGCCGTTTTTGAAGCGGTGGAGTACCCGAACCCCTTTCTGCGAAGATGGTCTACCAGCTTCTTGTAGAAGGTGTCGTAATCGTCTTTAGGGATCGTCCTGGCCCTCTTCTGCCCGGCCCTGTAGGCCTCGGCCTCATCGTCTAGATCGGCCACCGCCTGGTCGATTGTCTCCCTATCGACTCCCTTGAGGCGCAGCTCCTGCTCCAGGAGCCGGCGGCTCCTGGGCTTGAAGGTAACCCGCTGCTCGACCCAGTACTGGGCGAAAGTCATATCGTCCAGCAGGCCCCGTTTCCTGAGCCTGATAATCGTTTGGTCTATGGTCCCCTCATCGAACTGCCGCCTGCGGAGGCGGACCTTGAGCTCCCGCTCGCTGCGGGGTCGGACCGCGAGATATCTGAGGGAGGCGGACAACGCTTCCTCCAGGGCGGCCTCGGCATCCAACTCCACGAGCCGCTCCTGGGTGACCTCCTGCCCAATCTCCAGGCTGGCCTGAAGAGCTACAATGCGGTTCATGCCCAGGGCGAACCGGCCATCGACGAAGATGCTGACCCTGTCCCTCCATCGCTTCTGCTCCTTTATGTCAGTTATCACGCCCATCTCGCCCTATTCTACGGGTTGATGGGCAACTCCTTCAAACCCGAGCCCCGGGCTTGCAACAGAATGCAGGGCCCATGAGAGTGCTTAAAAACCATTTCGACCATCCCCCTTTCCCCCTTCCTAGCCAGGAAGGGGGAAGAAATAGGGTTTGTCCCGAACTCGGGACAAACCCCCGGTCCCGACGCCGAGTCGGGACACTCCACTTTTCGAGAAGCTCATTAAACAGCCTCCGCAGGGCTCTGGCCTGCTTGACAGCCCGTAGGCCCGACCCTACCCTTTCATCGCCAGATAGGTCTGCTGAGGTCCCAGGCTAGCACTGAATCAAGGAGACGGAGATGGCGGAGCGGTACGACGTTGCGGTGGTGGGTGGTGGACACAACGGGCTTGTCGCGGCGTGCTACATGGCAAAGTCGGGACTTAAGGTGATAGTCCTGGAGCGCAGGCACATGGTCGGGGGAGCATCGATCACGGAAGAACCGTTCCCCGGGTTCAAGGTCTCTACCATAGCAATGGTGGGAGGGCTACTGAAGCCCAAGATAATAGCCGACCTGGGGTTGGAGGGGTTCGGATACCAGCTTCTGGACACCTATGACCCCGTGGGCATGCACCTTTTCCCCGATGACCGATGCCTGATCTGGTGGCAGGACCCGGTAAAGACCCTCGCCGAGTTCGATAAATTCTTCAAGAAGGATGGGCGGGCCGTCCTGCCTCCGACCCAGCGAGGCTATTCCAAAGCTTCAGGACCAGTGTGATATTCATA
>JACZVB010000024.1 GCA_022572865.1 Chloroflexota bacterium
ATCTTGGGTCATGCGTACCATCGCGTCGTATACGGGGCTGTCGCCGTGGGGATGATATTTACCCAGCACCTCTCCCACTATGCGGGCGCTCTTCTTATAAGGGGTGCTTGGTTGGAGGTTCAGGTCATTCATGGCGTACAGGATTCGCCTGTGCACCGGTTTCAGGCCGTCCCGCACATCCGGCAGGGCTCTTGCGACTATTACGCTCATGGCGTAGTCCAGGTAGGAGCCCCGCATCTCTTCTTCTATTTTGACCGGCTTTACCGTTCCTAGATTAGTGACCATGCTCTCTCTATCATCTCCTGGCTCCAACGCGATTGGCCGCTTCCATCAAGGAGTGGAAGAGGTTGATGTTCTTGGGGTGGTTCTCCGTTTCCCTCTCTGGGTGCCACTGGACTCCTACGATCCAGGAGTAATAGGGGGCTTCTACCCCCTCTATCAAGTCTCCATTGAGGACGTAGGCCGAGGCCATCAGGCCCGGGGCCTTCAAGGCCTGGGTAAACCCCTGGCGGTGCCGGCTGTTGACCCTGATTATGGGACCTCCACCGAGTATGGCCCCGAGACGGCTGCCGGGCGCGATATAGATATCGTGGAACACCGATTCCTTCTTGCCCGGGGACCGGTGGCCTTTCACATGCTGGATTAGCTTGCCTCCCATAGCTACGTTTATAGCCTGCATGCCCCGACATACGCCCAGGATGGGCATGTCTCGGTCGATGGCTGCATACACCAGGGGCAGCTCGAAGGCGTCTCTCTCCTTGTCTGGAGTTGCGTCCTCTGGGGGCTCGCTGTAATAGATCGGGTCGATGTCCTCACCTCCGGTCAGGAGAAGCCCGTCGATACGATCCAGAATCTCCTCGATGGACGCGCTGGAACCGGGTCTAAGGGCCAGAGGCGTAGCGCCGATCTTCTCCAGGACCCGTCGATATCGGCTGGCCCTGGCGGTCTTGGACATTGATAATCCGATAACAGTCATTCGCTGGGCAGGTCCCTCATCGCGAAGGAGGTTTGGGGGCCTCGGGACGCTGAACGCACCGATTAAGGGGTCGACCTTCTAAGGTTCCCATAGCTACGATTCAGCTATGCCAATAATACCATTTTTTGACCCGTTGCGTCAAAGAACTGGTATGAGAATAGTCTAAGAATAGCCACCAATCTATGGGAAGTCAATTTCAACTCTGGCTTTTGCCTCCGGCTGGGCGCGAGCTGAAAATTGAAGGCTAGATAGCCTCTCTGTTCCCCTGAGCCGCGCATTTGATACAATGAATATATGAACATGCATCTAATCGAGGCTGAGCGAAGGCCCGTGGGTTGTCGCTCGCCTTCCAAACCGATGAAATTTCAAGGTCGAGAGTGTACATATGGATAGGATACCCACCGCGCTCGAGAGGGCCCTGGAGAGGGTCGAGAAGCTGGGGAAGGCCTCGCCCGAGGAGCTGAAGCAGTCCAAGTACGCCGAAGAAGGGCGGAAGCTCGCAGCCCGGTACCTGAAGGGCAAGCTGAACCTCAGAACGGAGCTCAATAATTACGATGATGAGATCAAGGCCTGGCTAATCCAGGGCATTCAGGAGATCCTGATCAGGAACATAGAGCTTCCGTCCGACGATGCCTCAAAGCAGCAGAATAGGCTGGCTATGGAGGGTCTCAAGGTAATCAAGAAGGACCCAGGCGCCGTGGAGAACGTGTTCAGCAAGATTAGGCAGATATTCAACCACTACACAGGCCAGGGAGAGCTGCAGCGGAAAGAGGCGTTTGAGAACCTGAAGAGAGAGATACAGGTCAAACTCAGCCAGGCGATGCAGCAGCAGGGCATGCCCCCGGTCCCAATTCAACACGTAGAGGCCCACCCACAGTTCCAAATGGAGTGGCACAAAGTCCAGGCCCAGTTGGACTCCCAATACGATCTGCACATGAAGGAGTACAAGGAGCAGTTGACGGCCATCCCGTGACCGGAACCGTCGGAAAGACCGAAGCATGGATATCGACGACGACGACCGAATAGCCTACGCCATGAGCCAGACCGAGGTGCTGAGGGTGCCTCGTCAGAACCTGGCTACTTTCGGCACCACCAACGTCCGGTATTTTCTCCTGACCAAACCCGCTTACAGCGACCTGATAAGCGCATCGGATGACACCGTCATTCGAGAGGGACGGGTGATATCCGAGAGGCCCCGGGTGGTTACCCCCGGGTATATGCTCAACCTGCAGGGATTCGGTGACAACGCCCGAGGATACTTTAAACGCCTGATATCGGAGTACGGGCCTAGCGTCCCGGGCATCCTGTACCATTACCGCAATGAACAGGAGAACCTGAACATCGTCAGCGGGAACGTCCTATCGGTGATGGATAGGATAGTGAAGGACGTAGGTGATGACCCCCTGGTGGGCATAATACGGGGGGTAGACGAGCTCTGGGATATCTCCCTGCTGAAGTTTATCCACGATCTGACCGCCCGCTCCCTGGAAGGTAACCTCCGGGACTTTCAAGGAAGTGGCCTGGTAAGCATCGACTCCTCGGGGACGACGGCCGACGCCCGCCAGAGCATCGAGGAGATGTTTCAGAAGGTGATGATGAAGGTCGGGAACCCCGACGAGCTGAAGCGGGAGCTTGACCGCTGGGGCCTCTTCTCCGAATACGAGGACAGGTTCCTACAGCTCTTCCGCTAGCCTGGACAACCACGTTACTCCGGCCCGCTCGGCCCAGCCCGTCGTGGTGACATTCACGAACTGGTGTTGTGGGGTCAGATGCTCTTCTCCCCAAGGCAGCGGTCGCACTTGCAGACGGAGCCCAGCAACTCGAAGGAGTAGATACCCGTCTCGTGGGCATCGCTCCACAGGATCTGGATGGCGTACCTCCCCACCTCGATGAAGTCCACAATCTGGATATCCTGGGGTACAGAGTCGGGGTCCAGTGTGCGCCTGCCGCTCCACTCGTCTATGCAGTTTGCACAGCGGCACTCCTCCCTCAGGGCCTTGTACGGGTAGAGGCTCCTGTGCTCGTCGTCCCAGTCTATGAGCAGTCCGTTGTCCGTGATCTGTATGCTCTTCGGTTCGCTAACCATCTTATTCTTGTTCCTGCTTCCTACACCTAATCCTGAGTCACCTTGGTTTGGCCCAACCAACACCAGCTTCGCAAATACCATTATAACCACCTCACCTCTGGCAATTGCGGCAGAAGTTGGTCAGCCTCTGGTTCGCCTTGACCTCCCCGATCCTGTGGCCGCACCTGGGGCACGGCTGCTGGCCCTTGCGATGTATCTTCAGGAAGTCCCGTATCTTCAGGTCTATCCTGCCGTTCATCCGCCGACCAATCGTCTCCGTCGCCTCCCTAAGAACCAGATGGATGCTGTTGTAAAGGGCCTCTATCTCGTCCTCTGCCAGGGTAGGGCGGCGGCGAAAGGGGTATATCCCCGCCTCGAAGAGGATCTCATCTGAGTAGGCGTTGCCTATTCCAGCAATGAAGGTGTCTTTGACCAGGATGCCCTTGATCTGCCCCGAATGTCTTCGGATCCGTTTACGGAACAGGTCCAGGGTGACCTGAGGGTCCAGGGCATCGGGGCCCATGTCCTCAAACCTTGAGATGAGGGCCTCCTGCCCCTGGGGGACCAGGTAGACCTTTCCCATGAGTCGGCCATCGTAATAGCGTAGCTCCATGCCGTTTTCCAGACTTAGAACAAAGCGGGGTTGTATACCTCATGCGGATAGCTCTAACTGATATACTTCTCCTTGAGATTCAATCTCAAGGAGGAAGCTATGCCAGATGGGGAAGGCAGACTCAGTCCTGCCGAAATAAACCACGTCCTAAGTTGGCTGCAGACTATGACGCCCGCCCAAGGGTTCCCTGTATGCCCAATTTCAAACCACCAAGATTGGTACGTGGTAGAAACTGTGCTGCAGGCGATTGTTTATCCAATAGGCCCTCGAAGAATGTTACCAGAACTGACATATCCATTCGTTATGGTGGTTTGCAAGGGTTGCGGTTATACCTTGCAATTCAACGCTACTCTCATGGGCTTATATCCAAAGAACGTGGAGGCAGGAGACTATGGCAGCAAAACCTCCTAATGCCCCTGATCGTCGAGAGGATATTGGTATCCGCCTACCAGAGCATGAGCTACATGTGCCTATATTCGAGGACATCTACTTGAATAGAGATAAATTGGAGTTGATTCTAGGTACGGTTCGGAGAGACCGTGATAGACCTAAATATTCAGACGCTTGGCCATGGATAGGCGTCTTATTGGCATTTCTCTTGGCTTTGATTGCTGGGGATTTTGAAGAAACATTCGGCCTTTCAGGTGATACCTGGGCTGCCGGTCTCTTATTCGGTAGCATTGCCTCTGGTGTGATAATACTACGGATAGTTTTTAATGGTTGGCGTCATCGTGCTGACCATGCACCTGAGCCCAAAAAGATTATCGACGATCTGATAGCAGAAATGGGTCAAACGAGAGGCGCTATTGAACGAGCTCCTCATACTCCAAATGCTCAGCCTTCAGCAACTTCAGAAGAGTATCCCGAAAAAGCCAAGGATTATCCCGATTGTTGAATCGCCACTCTAGCTCGTCCAAATAGGCATCCAGATGCTTGATAGAGACCTTGTGGTAGGACCCGATGATAGAGCGTTGGAGGAGACTCCAAACGTTCTCGATGGTGTTGGTATGAACCTTGCCTCGGACATATTCCCCGATGCTGTGATTGACCGTCTCATGGCGGGTGTCGTGGTCGGCGATGCCCCGATAAGGCCCCCAGTCGTCGGTGTAGATCGCCTCGGTTTCGGGGGCAGTAGTCTCACGGATGAACTCGTGGAGGGTCTTGCGGCTTCTGTCCTGTACCACCTTGAGGACTATCTTTCCGTCCCGCTGTGCGGCCCCGACTACGATGGCCTTGTTGCCCTTGTAGCCACGTCCCATACCTTTGACCTTGCCGCCTACCCACGTCTCATCGACTTCCACGATTCCTTTCAAGGGGACGGGGTAAGCCTCCGTCATAGCGGCTCTTATCCGGTGGCAGAGATACCAAGCTGTCTTATAGGACACATCTATGGTGCGTTTGAGTTGATTGGCAGACACTCCTTTCTTGGCCTCAATCATCAAGTAGGCGGCTACAAGCCATTTCCGCAAGGGCAGATGGGTGTCGTGCATCATGGTGCCCGATGTAACGGAGAATTGGTAGCCGCATGATAGGTTGCAATCATACTGGTTACGGGTGTATGAGCGAGAGATTTTCTCACTACCACAACGAGGGCACTCGATCCCATTGGGCCAGCGTAGCCCTTCGAGATATTCTCGACAATTCTCCTCGCTGTGGAACCGCTCCACCAGCTTCATTAGGTTCATTTGCTGTCGTAGTTTCTTCATGGGAGACCTCCGATGCCTAAGCGCAAAGAGAAGAAGCCTGCAAAGGACTTAACCAAAGACGAGGTGATGGAGCGCCTATTCCCAAAGCGGGCCATAAAGAAGCTGAAAGAGATAGCCCACGAACGGGACAAGGCCGAAGATTTCTCTGACTTAGAACCATCATAAGGATAGTATAAACTATATCAGCATCCGTGTCAAGTATATAACCCTGGAACAAAGCAGGTCTTGGCGTGTCGCCGGGTCTCGGGACCTGTGTACTGAAGGTGGCCCGTGAGCATTGCGTTGATGGCCATGATGTGTCCCGACGCTGTGTGAAAGACCAGGAACTTTCCCCGGCGCGTCACCTCCTGGAAGGCGTTCCCCTCCAGGATGCCAGCGAACTCCTGGGGAACAGGCCTTCGTATGACCAGAGGTATCCGGGTCTCCACCCCCGTTATCTTGACCCCGGGGAGCACCCCGTTCAAAAAGGCCTTGATATTCTCCAGGTCCGGTATCTCTGGCACGTCTTCACCCCCTCGGCTCCCGACTATTATAGCCGATGCGTTCCCGGCGATAGGGGCTGAGGCCCCTCCTCAAGCGCGGAGGAGCCGGTTCCATGCGTAGATTGACACCCACTATAGGGGATGGCACAATTCTTTTATTGCTTTCTGGAACCTGTCCGCCTGGGCCGCTTCCCCGGAAGCGCAGGGCCCGGGAAGTCATCCGCCAGCTTTTGAAAAGGCCGTACACGAAAGGCCAGCAGCATGGACGCAGCCCTATCCGATGTGGTCATCCTGGACCTTTCCATCAACATAGCCGGCTCTCATACCTGTATGCTTCTGGGGGAGATGGGGGCCCGGGTGATAAAGGTCGAGCTGGCAGGCCAGCCCGACTGGCTAGGCTCCCTGCCCTACCACCTCTGGAACAGGGGTAAGAGGAGCATCTGCCTGGACCTGGACAGAGAGGGCGGCCGCCAGGCCATCGAGGCCCTGGTAGGCGCGGCCGACGTGCTGGTGGAGGACTCCCTGGCCTCGGAGGTCGAGGGCTGGGGCCTGGACTACAAGACCCTGAGCCCCCTGAACCAGCGTCTCCTCTACTGCGCTATCCCCCCCTTCGGTGACGAGGGCCCTTTGAGGGACAAACCCGCCAACGACGGTGTTGTGGCGGCTTTCTCGGCCCTGATGGGCGACCAAAACGGCCCGGACAGGCCCCCGGAATACATCAAGGTGCCGGGCCCCAGCTGCGGCGCCGCCTTCCTCGCCGCCTTCGCCATCTGCTCGGCCCTCTACGTCAGGGAGATCGAGGGGATAGGCCAGAAGATCGAGGTCCCCCTCCTCAACGGCTCCATCGCAATGCAGGGCAGCGGCTTCATCACCGGGCCCAGGGTGATCAATGTCGAGGGGCCCGATAAAGACCCCCGGGGCGTCAAGCCGGCATATCGACTGTACCAGTGCAGCGATGACAAGTGGATTTTCATAGCCTGTGGCAACGAGACCTTCTGGAACAGGCTGTGCCTCAGCCTGGGAATGGAGGACTTCACCACCAGCCCACGGTTCGAAGGCGCACCCTGGTATTTCGACCCGGAGGGTCAGGAACTGGTCAAGTCCACCATCAACGATAAGATAAAGCAGCATACTCAGAATCACTGGCTCGACTTCTTCGATGAGCAGGATATACCAGTGGCTCCCGCGGACACCAGGGAGGAGTTCATCCACGATCCTCAGGTGGTGTCCGACAACATGATGATCCAGGTGGAAGACCCCACCTTCGGGATGACCAGCCAGATGGGTTTCGCCCTAACCCTGGCCGGGATGCCCGGGGCCGTGCCCACCCCCGCCCCCGGCAGAGGAGAGCACGGGATGGATATCCTCAAGGGCCTGGGATACACCGAGACCCAGTGCGCCCGCCTCAAGAGGTCTGGAGCGCTGATTTGCTGAAGCACGCCCTCCAAAACGTCAAGGTGATCGACCTGGCCAACTACATAGCCGGGACCCTGTGCCCGGCCCTCCTGGCGGACCTTGGCGCCGATGTTATAAAGCTGGAACCCCCTACAGGAGACCCGTTCCGGATGCTGGGCGGCGCATTCCAGGACTGGAACAGGGGAAAGTCCAGCATCGCCGTGAACCTGCGCACCGACGAAGGCAAAGGGATACTGTACAGGATGGTGAAGGATGTGGACGTGGTGGTGGAGAACTACAGGCCCGGCGTAGCCCAGAAGCTGGGGGCCGACTACGAGACCCTGAAAAAGATCAATCCAGGCATCATATACTGCTCGGCATCTGGGTATGGCCAGACCGGGCCCTACATGAAGAAGCCGGGTTTCGATCCCCTCCTTCAGGCCCGCAGCGGGGCCATGGCCCACCAGGGCGGCCTGGGAAACCCACCTATTTTCCTGGTGCTTGCCATATCCGACTACGGGGCCGCTCTCCTGGCGGCATACGGAGTGGCCCTGGCCCTCTATGTCAGGGCTAGAACGGGCAAGGGGCAGAGGATAGAGACCTCTCTGCTCAGGGCCTGTATGAGCGCCCAGTCGGGCCGGTTCATCATCCCTCACGGCATGGCCGATGGCGTCCGGCCCGTGGACAGGTTCGGCGAAGGGCCAACCTACCGCCTCTATCCCACTTCCGACGGTTGGATATTCCTGGGTGCCAGAGGGGACGAAGACTGGGCCCGTCTCACCCGGGCCCTGGGCCGGGACGACCTGGCCCGAGACCCCAGGTACGCAAGCGAGGCCGGGAGGATCGGGGCCACCGCTCAGCTATCGGCCATCCTGGGCGAGGTGTTGACCACCGATTCATCTGCCCGCTGGCTGGAGAGATTGGAGAGCGAAGGGGTCCCCTGCTCGGCGGTGAACCAGTTCTCCGACCTGCACGACCATCCTCAGGTGCTCCGCAACGGCCTGGTCGCCGAGCACGACTCCCCGGACGTGGGGCCTATCAAGCAGCGAGGGGTGCCGGTGATCCTCTCCCGGACACCCGGCATAGCCCAACGCCCCGCCCCGGCCCTGGGCCAGCACACCGACGAGATCCTCGCCGAGCTGGCATATTCCCAGGACGAGGTCCACGCCCTCCGGCGCGACCGGGTCGTCAACTGAGTGAGCAGGGAGCAGTGAGACTAGAGGGTAAGAAGGCCCTGGTGACCGGGGGCGGCGCCGGAATCGGGAAGGCCATCGCCCTGGCATTCGCCAGAGAGGGAAGCGACGTGGCGATTGCGTCCAGGAACCGGGCCAATCTCGACCAGGTCGCCAGGGAGATCGAGTCCCTGGGTCGCAGGGGTCTACCCATCACCGCCGATGTTGCCTACGAGGGCCAGGTCAGGGATATGGTCGACGAGACCCTGAAGGAGTTCGGTCGGATAGATATACTGGTGAATAACTCGGGCATTCCCGGCGCAACTCGGGATGTGACACAGATAGACCTGAAGGACTGGACCCGGGTGCTGGCCGTCAACCTTACCGGCGCCATGCTCTGCTGTCGTGAGGTGCTGAAGGACATGATCCCTCGGCGAGCAGGGAGCATAATCAACATATCATCCATGGCGGGCCGCAGAGGCGCAGCCGGGAGAGGCCCCTACGTAGCCTCCAAGTGGGGGCTCAACGGCCTGACCCACACCCTGGCCCTGGAGGCCGGGCCCCACAACATACGGGTCAACTGCATCTGCCCGGGGGCTACGGAGGGCGAGCGTATAGAGAGGGTGATGCGGGCCCTCGCCGAGGCCACGGGGGAACCTTACGAAGAGGTTAGGAGAAGATATATCAACCGGGCGCCCCTTAAGCGGATGGTCACCCCCGAGGAGGTGGCCGAGTGCGCCGTGTTTCTGGCCTCGGAGGAGTCCAGCGGGATGACGGGTCAGATCATAGAGGTGTCCGCCGGCGGCTGATGCCTGATCTGTGGAAGTCCCTCAAAGGCACAGTTTGCCCGCTCGTCCTTCGACTGGCTCAGAATGAGCGGGGCAAGGCGTTTGGGGGCCTGTCCTGAGTCTATCGAAGGGGTGTCCCCCAGTCCCATTCGGGGGGATTCCAATCCCGACAAATCCCGAGTATCGGGACAAGTCGGGACCATAATTATTTTCTCCCCCTCTCCCTTGCTAAGGGAGAGGGGGCAACAGAGCCTGTCCTGAGCTTGCCGAAGGAGGGTGAGGGTTGTTTAAACTCCCCAAAACATTCGCCGACGAGATGATAGCCCACGCCCGGGCCGACGCCCCCAACGAGTGCTGCGGCATCCTGGCCGGCGTCGATGGCCGGGTCATGCGGGCCTATCCCACCCGGAACGCCGAGGCCAGCCCCGTGAAATACCTCATCGATTCCGGAGACATGTTTAAGGCCTACAAAGACGCCGAGGATAACGGGTGGGAGTTCCTGGCCTTCTACCACTCACACACCTTCTCCGAGGCCTACCCCTCCCCCACCGATGTGCGCCTGGCCAGCTGGCCCGATTCCCTCTATATACTGGTCTCACTCCGAAACCCGGAGAGCCCCCAGGTCCGGGGCTTCTACATAGTCGATGGCCGTATAACCGAGGAAGATCTGGTCATAGAAGACCCGTAGCCCTCGAGGAGCTTAAATATGACTACCACGAGTGACATCAGCTTCGGCGCTACCTACGGCCGGGTAGACGGTGCCATCGATCCGCTGGTATTTGTCGAA
>JACZVB010000359.1 GCA_022572865.1 Chloroflexota bacterium
GACCTGGGGGTGGAGGGTCATGGTCATGCACGTACCGTACTTGTAGGCCCCATCGAACTCCGCGGCGTAGCTCTGGAAGACGCTGTCGGGGTCCTGCATGGCGGACCTGACCCCCGCCTGAGGCACATAGGCGAAGTATCCGAAGTCGTCCAGGGCCCACTTGACGGGGATCTCCACCAACTTCTTGCCCTCTATCTCGTGTATATACGGGACATCGGCATCGTGCATGCTGGTGTCGTAGACGAAATCGTGCTGGGCCAGCAGGGACATAGTGTTGACGCTTGAGTCGAACTGGGGCGCGCGATATCCCTTGGTCTTCTCTCCCGTCAACCTTTCCAGGATGTCCATGGCCTTCTCCAGAATCTCGATCTCCTGGTCCAGGGGCACGTCTCCCAGGGGCTCGTGCATATAGCCGTGGTGGGCTACCTCATGTCCCTTACGGACGATCTCCCTGACCATATCCTCGTGGGTCTCGGCCACGTAGCCTGGTATATAGAAACTGGCCTTGATGTCGTAGTCGTCCAGCAGGCGGAGGATACGGGGCACACCCCGCTTGGGCCCGTACTCCGCCATGGAGATGATGCCAGGCCTATTGACGAAGGACGGGTCACGGCCTATCCAGGAGCTAACGCCGTCTATATCGAATCCCAGGGTAACTACGCACCGGGTGTCTCCGGGCCAGACGCCTGCCATATCGATCCTCCTTATGTTGTTCCGCTCGTCCTTCGACAAGCTCAGGATGAGCGGACTATTGACAATCACCCCATAATCTTGAACTTTTAACTCAACCGTCCTTCCCTTCAGCCTCCGCGGCCCGGGGGCCGGCCTCCAGCACCTTGTCCACGAAGCGAGGGGCGATGCCCAGGTAGTTGGTGGGGTCAAGCAGCCGGTCGATCTCGGCCTCGGACATGTGCTTGGTGACCTCCTGGGTCTCCAGCAGCACCTCTTTTAGTGAGCGGCCTTCCTCGAAGGCCTTCATCGCCGCGTGGTAGACGACATCGTGGGCCGACATCCGCCCCAGGGCCCGGGCCAGCCCAAGCATCACCGCCTCGGACATCACCAGCCCCTGGCTGACATCCAGGTTACGTATCATGTTCTCGGGCCTGACCCGCAGGTTGGTCATCACCTCTATCGAGATGTTGATGGCGCCTGCGGAGGTTATGCAGGCCTCTGGAATGAAGTGCCACTCGGCGTGCAGTGAACCCGAGTCCCTCTCGTGCTCGTTCTGGATTCCTTCCATGGCGATGCCGACCAGGCCCCGGGCCACCCGGGCCAGGGCCACCAGCTGCTCAGACCTGGCGGGGTTACGCTTCTGGGGCATCGTGCTGCTGCCCACCTGTCCCGGTCCGAAGAACTCTTCCACCTCGGCCACCTCGGTCTTTTGGAGCAACACCACCTCGTGGCCCATTTTGGCCAGGGACCCGGCGATCATTCCGAGAATCGCCACCAGCTCGGCTATGCTGTCCCGTGAGGTGTGCCAGGTGATGTCGGGGACCCCCAGGCCTAGCTCTTCCATCAAGAGGTGATGCACCTCCCAGGCCCGGTCCCCCAGGGAGGCCAGGGAGCCGGCCCCGCCGCTGAACTGCCCTACCAGGAGCCGGGTCCGGCACTGTTTCAGCCTATCCATATGACGCCGGACCTCGGCGACCCACACGGCGACCTTGTACCCGAAGGTGACCGGCAGGGCCTGCTGACCATGGGTCCTGCCGGCCATCACAGTATCCCGGTGCCGCTCCGCCAGGGCCATTAACACCTCCTCCAGTTCCCCCATGTCCCGGAGCAACACCTGGAACGCCTCCTTGAGCTGAAGGACTACACCCGAGTCCATGATGTCCTGGGTGGTAGCGCCGTAATGGATGTATTCGCCGGCATCGCCGGGGCAGTGGCGCTGAAGCTCTCGGATCACCGGCACAATGGGATGCCGGGTCACGTCCATGCCCTTCTTAATGGCCTCGATGCTCATCTCTTCGGCCCTGCAGTGGTGGACGATGACGTCGGCGGCTTCCTGGGGGATTATGCCCAGCCTGGCCTCGACACGGGCCAGGGCCGCCTCCACGTCCAGCCATTTCTGCAGCTGGTTCTGCTCCTGAAAGATACGCCGCATCTCGTCGGTGCCGAAGATGTCTTTGAAAAAGGCGGAGTCCAACGCGGTGGAAGACATGGCTCTCTCCTGTATATCGGGTTTCCGGCCCGGGGGTTGTTATCCACGTTGTTTTGTGGGCTGCGTCAGAGGACTCTGTCCCCGGGCCCGCCGCAGTATGTTATCACACGGCCACGAGATGGATACCGGCTCAGGGTGGACCGTAGGTCAATCTTGTCACCTACGCAAGCAGAACGTCTACGACTATTTGGCTTGCTGGGTCCGTGAGCCCACACACTGGCAATCCGGTCGAGGCCGGGCCGGGACGGACGTAGCGCGCATTGCGCACCTTCATGTTGTCGTACAACTCTTCCGGAGCGCTCGACCCGACATAATAGGTTGTCGATTCCACTACATCGCAGAAGTCCTTGCCGTTTGCGCCGCTTGCGCCTTCTATCGCCGTCATGATCTTCTCCGTCTGCT
>JACZVB010000025.1 GCA_022572865.1 Chloroflexota bacterium
GGGCCTCGGCGGGCAAACTCTAATTTATCCCACCCTGCTCGGGCTTGTCTGGCCTCCTTCCAGTACTGGAAAGAGGCCGGGGGTCTGGGGGTACACCCCCAAGAAATTCTTAACTCCCCCTTTCCCTTAGCAAGGGAGAGGGGGACACAGGGGGAGAGGGTAGGAAGAACGCAACTGTTACTAAGCATTCTCCCTGGCCCTTCTGCTTGACAAGGACAAGAACAGAGGCTAACTATGTTCTCGAAGGGGACACACGGCTACTTGCCCATTAATATGATGGAATAGAACCGGGCCAATTTAGGAGGTTGAGAGATGGCCACCTTCACCTGGGAGGAGGCCCGGCGCAAGCTCAAGGAAGGGCGTGAGCGGGCCCTTAGATTGGGCGGTCCCGAGGCGGTCGCCCGCCAGCGCAAGGCCGGTCGCAGGACGGTGCGGGAGAGGATCGCCGAGCTCGCCGACGAGGGCAGCTTCCTGGAGATAGGGACCCTGGCGACCCACAGAAGGGTCGACTCCCAGGGCAACGATCTGGAGCCCACGGCATCCAGCTACGTTATGGGCCTTGCCGAGGTCCACGGCCGCCCCGTGGCCCTGGGCGGCGAGGACTTCACAGTGGAGGGTGGGGCTATCGAGCAGGACCACGACCGCACCAAGGGCGGAATGGCCGGTTTCGTGGAGGACCTGGCCCACGAGTATCGTATCCCCCTCCTCATGTGCATGGAGGGGGTCGGCGGCGGGGTCGGCCGCGAGGAGAAGGAGGGCCACGCCCCGCTGGTCAGCGGACACAACATCCAAAGAAGCTATCAGCTCCTGGGCGAAGTCCCTGTCCTGGCGGCCGCTATGGGAGCCTGCGCCGGGGTCACTGCGGCCCGAGTGCTCGTGAGCCACTTCACCGTTATGACCCGGGACACCGCCTGCCTCTTCGCCGGAGGCCCCCCGCTGGTCGAGCGCGCCCTGGGCCACAGGATCGACAAGTTCGATCTGGGCGGGGCCCACGTCCACACCCAGATGTCGGGGGCGATAGACAACGTCGCCGACGACGAGAGCGACGCCATACGCCAGCTCAGGCAGGTCCTAAGCTACCTCCCACAGAGCGTCTGGGAGATGCCACCCTACGCCCCTAGCGACGACCCCCCGGACCGGCAGGACGATATCCTCCTGAAGATCATGCCCGAGGACCGGCGTCGGGCCTATGACGTTCACGATATCATCCAGGTAATTGTAGATCACGGTTCCTTCTTCGAGATAGGCCGGGACTGGGGACAGTCATTTGTATCCGGCCTGGCCCGGTTCGGAGGATATCCCGTGGGCCTTATGGCCAGCAATCCGATGCACATAGGTGGGGCCCTGGACCCCCAGGCCTCGGAAAAGAAGGCCCGATTCATCGACTTTTGCGATACCTTCCATCTCCCCCTGGTTTACTTTATCGATGTGCCCGGCTTCATGATAGGCGGCGACGCAGAGAGGGGAGGCACCCTGCGCAAGGGGATGAGGGCCCTGCAGGCAATGATGGAGGCCTCCGTCCCCATGGTCTCGGTGTACCTGCGTAAGGCCTTCGGCATGGCGGGCCTGGCGACGGCCAACGCCGATCGCCTTCATCTGCGCCTGGCCTGGCCCACCGCCGAGTGGGGAGACATGCCCATCGAGGGCGGAGTGTTCGCCGCGCACCGCCGCGAGATAGAAGCGGCCCCCAACCCCGACGCCCTCAGGGCACAGATCGAGGCCAGGCTTCTAGAGCAGGCGTCCCCCTGGAAGACCGCCGAGGCCTTCGGCGTCGAGGAGATGATCGACCCTACGGAGACCAGAGGGCTCATAATCCGCTTCGTAAAGGCCAGTCAGGGATCCATTCGCACCAGCCTGGGCCCCAAGGCCCGCTACGGCACCAGGCTATGACCTTTTCCCTCCTAAAGGTTATTCGGCTCTATTGACATCATCACGCAGGAGCTTCCATCCCGACACATCGGGATGGCGGGGGCACTGTCCCGATACTCGGGACCAGATTGATTTTCTCTCCCCCTCTCCTTCCCGGCTTGCCGAAGGGGAAGAGGGTTGCTAAAGCTCCCGCTAAATCCCCTTGCCCAGCGTCCTGTCCAGATTGAAGGCGGCGCTTATCAGGGCCAGGTGGGTAAAGGCCTGAGGAAAGTTGCCCAGGGCCTCGCCGGTAAGGCCTATCATCTCCGAGTAGAGGCCCAGATGGTTGGCGTAGCCCAGCATCCGCTCGAAGATAAAGCGGGCCTCCTCCAACCGGCCGGCCCTGGTGAGGGCTTCCACCAGCCAGAAGGTGCACATGCTGAAACTCCCCTCCTCCTGACCTCCCAGGCCATCGGCGGCAGCCTGCTTCACGTCGTACCTGTTCACCAGGGTATCGTTGGTAAGGTTCGACATGATGGCGTCTATAGTGGAGAGCATGCGAGGGTCCGTTGGCGATATGAAGAAGACCAGAGGCATGAGAAGCATAGAGGCGTCCAGGACATCGGAGCCGAAGTACTGGACGAAGGCCTGACGCCCGGGGTGCCATCCCTGCTCCATAATGGCCTCGTAGATGGCGTCCCGCTCCTTAAGCCAGAGGTCCCTGTTGCCCGGGAAAGAGCGTTTGTAAGCCAGCCGGAGCCCTCGGTCCAGGGCCACCCAGCACATCATCTTGGAGAAGGTGAAATGGCGGCGACCTCCCCTCACCTCCCATATACCCTCGTCCTCGAGGCGCCAGTTCCGGGCCACCCAGTCCAACAAGGGGCCCAGGTGGGTCCAAAACTCATATGAGATGGGTGAACCGTATTTGTTGTACAGGTAGACCGCATCCATAAGCTCGCCATATATGTCCAACTGCAACTGATGGTGTGCGCCGTTACCGACCCGTACAGGTTTCGAGCCCCGATAACCCTCCAGATGATCCAGCTCCTCTTCTTGAATGTCGCGGCCCCCATCCAGGCGGTACATGATCCCGGGGGTCCCCTTATCCCCGAACTCGTGGGCCCGGGCGTCGAGCCATTTGACGAACTGCTCTGCCTCCTGTGTCAGGCCGATCCGCATAAAAGCGTACACAGTGAAGGCCGCATCTCGCAGCCAGGTATAGCGATAGTCCCAGTTGCGGCTGCCGCCGATCCTCTCGGGAAGACTGCACGTAGGAGCGGCAACTATAGCGCCGTTGGGGGCATAGGTCAGCAGCTTGAGGGTAAGGACCGAGCGATGGACCATCTCCCGCCAGCGCCCCTCATAGGTGACACACCCTAGCCAGTTCCTCCAGTACCTCATCGTCTGGTTCAACAGCTGCTCCGCCCTCAGGTCCGCCATCGGGAAGTCGCTGTCGCCTACATCACCAGCTAGCCCCAGGGAGAAACAGAGGGACTGGCCGGCGGACACATCGAATGTCGCCACCACCCCCCGTTCCGTAACCTCATATTCGACCGGCATAGAGAGGGATAGATGCTCCCCACTCCCGGACTCGAATATTACCCCACCCTCTACAGGCCGGACATTATGGCTTGTCCGTGCGTAGTTGAAGGCAGGTGAGCACTCCAGGGACAGGCGGGTTGTACCCCTAACCCCCGTGATCCGGCGAATGATCCTGGAGCAGTGCCTCTTTACATTCTGTTCCTCCTCAGGCCCCACGGGCATGAAATCACACACCAGGGTTACTCCTTCGGCACTGGAGAAGGTCGTGCTGAGGACGTTAGTCCCTGGGTGATAGAACTGCCTGGACACCCCTTTGCCGGCGTTACATATCTTGAATCGACCGCCCTTTTTATCGTCAAGAATGGCAGCGAAAACGCTGGGTGAATCGAAATCAGGTAGACAAAGCCAGTCTATGGACCCATCGATGCCCACCAGCGCCGCTGTATGCATGTCACCGATGATTCCGTAATCCCCAATAGGTTTATATCCCATTTAGTCCTCTTTGGATCCTATCGTTTACCGGATGAAACGGGTCAAATACCCCAGCACTGGCAATCACATTGTACTTCAAACGCTCCCCGGACCCGATCCCGGGGATAATCAACAGAACAATGTGGCCAATGGAGGTTCTTACGAAGGCCGACGGCAGGCGTCACCTCGGCATGCGTGGCCTGACACTCACTAGGATGCCACGCTGGTTTCATCGGATTCACCTCCTCCCCCTATTCAGTTGCCGAGGACAATCTACCAGCTCCCGCTGTTCGTCCAAAATGAACGTTAGCATATCGACATTTGTGTATTGGCACATTGACACAATTACATAATTGTGCTAAAGTCCTGGCCTTCCCAATAAGTTGTCAATCAATGGTACACTTAGAGTAGCAGAATGGAACAACGGATACGGGAGCAGGCCCCAATGCCCAAGGGGAATGATCGCAAGCGAATCAATGTAGACCTGGGCAGCCCCGCGCTGTACCGGGCCCTCAAGTTCGCCGCGGTGGAGCGGAACGTGCCTGCCCGTCAGATAGTAGTAGAAGCACTCCAGGAGTGGCTGGAGCGGAACCATCTGTTGATCGGAAACGCCCGGGAGAGAGAAGATGGCCGCTAGAACAGGAACCTCCTTCGAAGATCGTGTCGGGCTGGTCCTTCAGGAGGGAGGCTTCATCAGCGCGGAGCAACTGGGGCAGGCAGGGCAGATCAGCCAGGAGAGCGGCAAGGGACTTCTGGATACCCTGGTGGACCAGGGCATGGTGGCCCGGGAGACTCTGGTCACGGTCCTGAGCTTCCAGCTTCGCATTCCCATCGTAGACCTGAAGCACGTGGACCTGGACTCCGATGCTGTGCGCCTGGTCCCCGAGGAATACGCCCGACGAAACACCGTCCTACCCCTGGGCTTCGACTCCGACGGCTCCGTTAGGGTTGCGACGCTGACCCCCAATAACTTCCAGCTCTCCACCGAGCTCTCCTCTATAACCGGACATCAGACCAAGTTTGTCCTTGCACTGGGCGGCGGCCTGGAGCAACTGATCCAACGGACCTACGCCACCGCCGCCATATCCACACCGGCCCAGCCCCCACCGGCCCCCGAGGCCCCCGCACCCGAAGCGCCTCTGGTCGTGACTGAGCCTACCATCGATATTGCCGCCGCGGCACTGGGGCAGGACATAAGCCAGCTTCCGGCCGTCCAGGCCGTAGAGATGATTACCCTACAGGCGGTGAAGCGAAACGCCTCCGATATTCATCTGGTCCCAACCCCCGACTCCAGCAAGGTGTTGTTCCGGATGGATGGCGAGCTGCAACAGGTAATAGTTATCCCACTGACCCTCCACGAGAACATGATGTCCAGGATCAAGGTCCTGTCCGGAATGGACATCGCCGAGAGGAGGCGCCCCCAGGACGGGAGCTTCAACCTTCACTTTGGTGAAAAGACGGTGGACTTCCGGGTCTCCACCATCGGCACTACCTGGGGCGAAATGATGGTAGTACGTATCCTGGACCGGTCGGGCGGGCTCCTCAGCCTGGAAGACGTAGGTCTAGAGTCCACCCCCCTTCACGTGTGGCGACAGCTGCTGACCCTTCCCTACGGCATGGTCCTGGTCTCCGGGCCCACGGGCTCAGGCAAGACCACCACCCTCTACGCCTCCATCACCGAGTTGGTCCAAACACGGGGCAACATCATGACCATCGAGGACCCGGTAGAATATCGCATGGAGGACCTGAACCAGATAGAGGTGAACAGGGCCGCGGGTATCGATTTCGCAGCGGGCCTGAGGTCCATCATGCGGCTGGACCCTGACATCATCCTGGTGGGAGAGATCCGGGACGAGGAGACGGCCCAAACCGCGGTCAACGCCGCCCTCACAGGACACCTGGTCCTGGCCTCCATCCACAGCAACGATGCCGCATCCTCCATAGTGCGTCTCCTGGATATGGGCACAGAGCCCTACCTGGTAGCCACGGCCATGGTGGGTGCCCTGGCCCAGCGCCTGCTTCGCAAGATAGACCCGAACTGCAAGGCTGCTACCGAGCTATCGGTCACCGAATCCATGGCGTACGAGCAGGAGATGCAGGAATCGGCCGGTGAGTTCTCGCATGGGCAGGGCTGCAATTTCTGCGGGGGCACCGGCTACTCGGGCCGGACCGGCGTATTCGAGGTGCTATCGGTGAGTGAGGAGATCAGAAGGCTGATCTCCCAGGGGGCCAGCGGAGGCCAACTCAGGCAGCAGGCTATGTCCGAAGGCCTCGTTCCTCTGCGCCGTTCCGGCATCGTGAAGGCGAAGGAGGGGGTAACAACCATGGGCGAAGTGCTCAGAAAGGTGTTCTTCCTCGAGTAGAGGTCACCGGCTGTATGAAGGGAAGTTTATTCCAGTCTGACCTAAGAGTTGCAACATGACTTTCAAGTACACGGCGTACAACTGGCAGGGGCGTAAAGTCACGGGTGTCCTGGATACCGATTCGGAAGAGGACGCCTACGAGAGGTTGCGACGAGAAGACCTGATCCCTCAACGACTGAAACTCGTCCGGCCACGCCGCAGCCTGGTACAGATCGCCCCATCCCTGTTCAAGCCCAAGGACAAGGAGTTGGTAGACTTTTCTCGCCAGCTTTCCTCACTGCTGGATGCCGGGATACCCCTGCACCAGTCCATTATAGTCCTCCGGGATGAGTCCCGGGGCAGGGGCTTCAAAGAAGCCTTGACCCAGGTGGTAAACGATGTGGAATCCGGGCTTCAGTTCTCAGAGGCCTGCGCCAAGCAGGCCTCAGTTTTCCCCACCTTCTACATTCGCCTCCTGCGCGTGGCGGAGGCAACAGGTGGGATAAATCAGACCCTGCGACGGCTGGCAGACTCGGTAGAAAAACGCTCAGACACCCGGCGGAATGTCAAGAAAGCAGTGACGTACCCGGCCATCAGTATGCTGGTGGCCTTTGTTGCCGGCTTCATACTGGTAACCTATGCCCTACCATCACTCATAGGCCTTCTAGCAGAGTTTGGCGGTGAGATGCCCCTTATGACACGCATGCTCATAGGCTTCTCTGATTTCGCCCAGGACTACGGCGTATTCGTCTTCGTGGTCGCCGCTCTCGTCGGGGTAGGAGCATGGTTCTATACCAGGACCGAAAAAGGCACACTGGTAAAGGACAGGATTCTTGTGCGCCTGCCCGTAATCGGTAAGGTGATAATGAACAGCAACATGTTCACCCTCACCTCTGCCCTCGCCTCGCTGATAGATGCGGGTGTGCCGCCGGTGGAAGCCCTTCGACTGTCGGGCGAAGGCCTGAGCAGCTCCGTTTTGCGGCGTTCATTGGTGATCGTGACCCGGGAGACCTCAGAGGGCAAGAGCTTAGGAAAGGCTTTTCGGGACCAGGAGCAATTCCCCCGCCTTCTCTCTCAGGGAATAGCCACCGGAGAGGCAACGGGAAACCTGACAGGTATCCTTCACGGCCTGGCTAACTACTATGAGCAGGAGACTGATAGGTCCGTCTCCAACGCAACAGACATGATCCAGCCCACTGTCATACTGCTCGTAGCGGGCGCGGTCGGATTTGTTGCAGTCGCGGTGATCTCCGGCATCTACTCGACCTTGGGCGCTATCGAATGAGACAGGTCTTACGTAGAGCCCGGCAGACGGCACGCCAATCGCCGTCCGTCGATTCTTCTACTGCTCCTTGGAGGCAGGTCCCTGAGATTAACCTGGTCTCCGCCGAGGGGCGTGTGAGAATCAAAAAGGCCCACCTGATAAAGGGCCTCCTGGTGCTGGTAATACTGGTGGAAGCTATCTGGCTGTCGAGCAGTTACCAGAGCTGGCAGAACACCGACGAATTGGCGGACGACGTTGTATCCGACCTGAACAGAGTGCAATCGCGAATCTCCAGCCAAGATGGCCAGATCACTACCCTCAGGGAGCAGATCGCAACTTTACAAGAGCTGCGAAACCTCCAGAAAGCGCCGTTCCTGGCAGTCACATCCCTGCAGATAGCTTGGGATAGCGCCCTCCTATCCCTATTCGAGGCCAGGGGCCTGGGTATCGACTTTAAAACCCTGAGCATCGATATGAAGGGTGGAATAAGCCTCAGCGGTACCGCCGTGGATACGGACAGCATAGTCGCATTCCAGGGCACGTTACGGGACCCGGAGGGGCTCCTGGAGTTGCTGAGTTTCAGCTTGAGCTCATCACTCAACCCTGGCAATCCGTCTGGTGAGGACTCTTCAAAATCACTCCTGGACTTCTCGGCGACCTTGAGGGTCAGGTAGGCGCACGGTGAACATCGATCTGAAAACCCTTCCCTTCTTTGAAACGGTCGCTGTACTGCTTGTTATAATTCTTGCGGTAGGAGGCGTGTACCTGCTTCAGCAAAAAGGGGATGCGGAAGACCAGCTGGTAGATGTCGAGGCCAGGCTGGCCAGGGCCCAATCTACCCTCAGGGGGCTGAACAACAACGGAGGTGTGGACGCCTTGACAGAGGAGTTGGAGGAGCTCCAGTCCGACCCTGGACCCCAGCTTTTTCCTAGTCGGGAGGAAGCCTCAAACCTGTTTCCGTCGATAGCCAGCCGGGTTCAGGAGCTTGCCGTCGATCTCATCGGCTTCAACAGCACTGAGAAGACCCTTCGGGTAGAAGGCCTGGAGGGAAAGGACCGCCCACTAATCAGCTACGTTTTCACCGCCCTGGGAGAGCCGGAGGACCTGTTGGGTGTGCTAAGCCTTATAAACGATCATCCTACGGCGATAGTCCAGAGCCTGGAGATGGATTCTTCTGAAGGCCAATGGGCTATCACTGCGGATTTAGCCCTGTTCTACCATGTAGATGTTACGCTCGAGGACCTGGCTGACCAGGAAGACGAGGGGGAGTAGCGGAAAACGTGAAACATTGAGACATCTCAAGCCCGGCAATGAAAGTTCCTTCAAGAAGCTCCTGAGCAGCCTGGCGAACATCAAAATCGGCAACGGCAGCTCCTTCCTGGGCGGGTTTAAGAACCTAACCAGCCTTAAAATTGGCCGTTCAGGTGACGGGAGGCAACTTCTTTCTATATCAATCGAGCACGGATTCATCAAACTCCTGGTGACCCGGGGCCTGGAGGTAGTCGATTTCAAGATTCTCATGGCAAGTCCCGAGTTCTTCCGAGAGGGACTGGTCGGTGATAAGAACCGGGTGTCAGGCATAATTCAAGGCGCCCTAGATGAGATGAGCCTGGGCGACTGCAGGGTCATAGGGGCCGTTCCAGGCTTCCAGAACACCCTGCGTATTATCCGCCTGCCTAATGCCAAAGGACTGCAGCCCTCTGAAGTCATCCCCAGAGAGGCCAGGAGGACCATGGGCGTCTCTTTGGAGACGAACCAGCTAGCCTGGCGAGAATTGGGCGGTGATGCGGACCGGAAGAGGTGGGTAGTGGTCTCTGCGGCAAGGCATTCAGTGTCGTCCCTGGTCGATACAGCCCAACAGGCAGGGTTGAAGGTCTCCATCGTCGATTTGAGGGCCTTCGCACTGGCCCGGGTCGCCAACCGGCCCGATGCCGTATTCGCCTGGCTTGCACCTGACGGGTGCGACGTAATCATCATAAAGGAATCGGTGCCGGTCCAGCAGCAGTCACTTTTCTGGGGCGCCGGTCAGGTGGAGGGCGCAGTTTTGGTAGAGAGGGTGAGCGACATGGTGGAACGAACCATCAGCCTCTACAACGATGTCAACGCCGACGCTGCTATCATGAACGACGTGCCACTATATGTATCCGGTTCGCCCATTAGCGTGGAAACAGACATAGGCGCCCGGGTCGCCACGAATCTCCAACGCCCCGCCGCAACTCTGGCCCCACCGCTGCCATTACCCCCGGATTTCCCTCTTCACGATATGGTGGTCAACATAGGACTGGCCCTCAGGGGAGCGTAGAGACCAGATCATGGCTGATCAACTTCCATTTCAAGGGTGGGCTTCTGGATTCCGAGTTCCAGGCAACGCCTTAAGCCCAACCTCCAAAACCCTGCCGCCGATCCCTTTGGCTGGCCGAATGGGCCATCCCTCATGGTAGTATCGAGCGCCTCCCTGGCAGGCAGTATC
>JACZVB010000360.1 GCA_022572865.1 Chloroflexota bacterium
CCCACTTCAACTCCAGCTTCCCCTACGTGTCAAGTAATGTACTAAAGACCGTGCCCCGGGAGATGGCCGCCGACATCCTGTATGGAGGCGCTCGCCTCTACAACTTCGGCGAAGAGGACTTCAAAAAGGCCGATGCCGCCATGGCCAACTGGCAGAAGTCAAAGGCCGGGGCCCCAGTCCTGGGCTAGCAGTAACCAGCGTTCACCAACAGGATAGGCACGGTCCCGCTCGCCCTTCGACCCTTCGACTTCGCTCCCCGACGGAACACCTCGATAGGCTCGGGGCAGGCAGGACAGGCAGGCTCAGGATGAGTGGGACATTAACCGCTCGTGGTGACGGCGTTTACGCAATTTTACCTTTAAGGTTTACCCTTGAGCGAGGGCTGGTCAGGCGGTTGAAGGGTTTGAAAAACGCCTATATCAGGCCTTTCCTGGGCAGAACTTTTTAAAAGTGATACAGGTGATATCATGCGGTTTTTGAAGGCAGTCTAATAGTTACTTAGCAACGTGTTTGAAGGGGGGGTGATGTCACAATATTGGGTTGTTGGCGCGATGTATGGGGGTACAGAGGATCAGGCTCCGTTGTTCATATTACGTGGGTATTGGGAGCTCGGATGGGCTGACAAAGACGCTCCAGATCAGGCCGCTTTGCGCGATTTAATTCGGCCTGGAGACCGTATGGCAATCAAGCGAATGATGGGACAGGGATCTCCTCAGATTCGGATCACCACGCTAGGAATAGTCACGGACGTTGATGATATAGATCGTCGTATCTACGTTAATTGGGTTCTCTCAAATCTTGATCGAGTGGTCGATAGCCGAGGGTGCTATAAATCAATACACGGTCCATTTGACGATAATGACCAGTGGACACGCGAAATTTTCTACATATAGCAATATTCCTGTGAGCTTGTCGAACCATGAGCGGTTCCGCTTTCGGCTCTACAAGTAGGTGGTGTACTTATCGGAGAAGGCGTCGGCCACGGGGAAGAAGACCAGTATCTTCGCCGGCTCCCTTCCCACCACCGTAAAGCTGTGATGGGCCCCACGGGAAACGGCTATCGTGTGGTTACTGGTGATCCGCTGCACCTCGTCCCCCAGCCTCGCCTCAACCTCGCCTTCCAGGATCACCAGCAGCTCGTCCACCGAGTGGTAGTGGGACGGGGCCCCGGAACCCGGCTCCACGATGTGGTATTCGAAAGTCAGTTCGAAGCCGTCGTCACCTCCGGCCAGGGGCCTCCTTCGATAGCCGGGCCTCCTGACAATTTCGGGCGCATCCTCATGGTCTATAACCGTCATCGTCTCCTCACAACATTTTCCGGTAGCGTCCAGAGAGGGCAAAGCCCCGCTCGTGGTGAGCCTGTCGAACCATGGTGGGGCGCATCGAAGCCTGTCCTGAGCCTGTACTGAGCTTGTCCAAAGAGGCTGTGCCCCTTGACTATCCGCCGTAGAACACCTTCTCCCCCAGGTCCTTCATCCAGAGGATAGCCTCGTCCGCCCGGACCCCGCCCAGGTCCTTGCGCACGCCGGCCTCGATCACCTCGCCCACGAACATGGAGTGGTCCCCTCTCTCGATGGTATCCGTCAGCTTGCACTCTACCCACGCCGTAGCGCAGTTGAGTATCGGTGCGCCGGAGGCCCCCTTCTCGAAGGCCTCGCCCCCTATAGAGTCCCCATCTCTCTCGTGGGACTTGAAGAAGTTGAAGGCAACCCCCTGCTGGCCCTTGCCCAGTATGTTCAGGGCAAAGATCCCGCTCTCCTTCACAATGGAATGGGCCCCGGAATCGGCCTTCACCCCTATTACCACCAGGGGTGGAGAGAAGGAGGCCTGAGTCACCCAGTTGACCGTCGCCGCCGCAACCGAGCCGTCCTTACCCTCCGCGGTAAGGACATATATACCATACGGAATCATCCTGAGTGCAGTCTTCTTGGCATCTTGGTCCATAGTCTTCCTCCACGAGTGTGATGTATCCCCGATTCGGGGAACGAGCATCAACCGCCCCTATTCGAGAACGGACGCATTATATCAGATGCCGAATCCCGACCAGGTAAAGGCGATTGACAGCCATCAGTACCAGTGCCATACTCCCCCTGAAAATCAGGGGTGGAGGGCCTCATGGATTACACCACCATCTCGGCGGACGCCCACATAGACATAACCTGGCTCCCCGAGGACCTGTTCGTATCCAATGCTCCCGAGAGGTTCAAGGAGCACATGCCCCGTGTGGAGGATACGGAACAGGGCAGAGTATGGAAGGTAGACGGCCAGCTCCTGGGATGGGTGGCGGGGGCAGGGCTCAAGGAGACCTGGGAGCCGTATGTCCCGGGCCTCTCCAAGCACATGGACCAGATGGCCGAAACCGGGTTCTTCGCCGATGGGGACAAGGGCCTTTTCCACCCCACTACCCCCGAGCTCCGCATAGGTGACCAGGACCTGGACGGCATACAGGGCGAGGTGATCTACGGAATCCTGGGCCTTGGTGGCGGGTTCCCCGTGGCCGGAGGCGACTACGGCATAACCGACGCCGACAGGACGGTGGTTCTCTATGAC
>JACZVB010000361.1 GCA_022572865.1 Chloroflexota bacterium
GATAATGGATGCTCGGCCGTGGACCATGACGAACCCCAACTCTCTCCAATCGTCGGAATAGGTGTCCACCGTGAGGCAGACGTGGGGATTGGACAGGATGTTTCTTATCCTCTTCAGCCGGCTGCGGGCAACCCTCTTAGGCTTATCATCGATCACGCTGTAGATGCGACTCTGACCTACAGCGTAGCAGATGGGCACCACATGGGGGCGGCCTTTTACGTCCGCCGTACCTAGACGGCCCACACGGTGGGATTCCAGAAATCGCCGGACATCCGCCTCTATGGCCGAGATAGAGCCTGTCACCGTACCCCAACCAGGCCCCGACCCAGGGTCTGGAGCCATATCTTGCCCGTAAGGGCCAGCTTTTCGGAGGTATTGAGGCGGACCCTGCTTCTGAACACATCGTAGTCTCGGGCCTGTATCCTGTCCAGCAGGGCCAGATAGAGACTCCTGAGGACCGCAGGGCAGACCCGGGAGCGAAGGGATAAAAGGGGTAAGAGGGCAGCGCTACGGGAGAAGTAGTCCCGGGCCCGCTCCACCTGAAACTCCATCATCTCATGGAACGGTTTATTGATAACTTCGGCGTGGAGGTCCTCAGGCCTATAGTGGAACCGGTCCATCTCATCCAGGGGCAGATATATCCTATCGCGGCCGCAGTCCTCCTTCAGGTCCCGCAGGATGTTGGTGAGCTGCATCGCTATTCCCATATCGACGGCATACCTGCGCGCCCTAAGGTCTCGATACCCGAATATCTGGATGCAGACCAACCCCACCACAGAGGCCACCTTGTAGCAGTACCTATAAAGGTCATCGAAGGTCTGATACCTGTCTGTGATCAGGTCCATCTCGACCCCATCGATGATCTCATCGAAATACTCTTTAGGTATATCGAACCGGCGTGAGGTGTCCAGCAGGGCGGTGAAAACAGGCCCGTCGGGTTTGCCGTCAAAGGCCTGAGCCAGCTGGAGGCGGTATTCCTGGAGCAGCCTGGCCTTGTCTTCTAAAGGGAGATTCTCGTCGCTGTAGTCATCGGACAGACGGCAGAAGGCATAGGCGGCGTAGATGCCTTTTCTCTGGTCATGGGGCAGCGCTATGAAGGCATAGTAGAAGTTCTTGGCCCTGCGGCGTGTGACCCCTCGACAGTATTCATATGCGCTATCTAGCGAGACCTGCATGGCTAGCTCAACACCCGATCACCGTTCCTACATCAAGCGCCCAAGACTATCCTTCGGTAGCGTCCGAGGGCCAGCAACGGGAAGTAGATGCGGTACATGTGGTACTTGATCATGAAGTCCTTGGGAAAACCGGTGCCGGTGAAATACTCCTCATCCCAGGAGCCATCCTCGGCCTGGGCGCTCAGCAGGTATTCCACCCCTCGGCGGGCCTGGGGGCTGAGACTTTCTCCTGCGGAGATCAGCCCCAAAAGGGCCCAGGCGGTCTGTGAGGCGGTGCTGGGGCCCTGCCCTCTCAGGGAAGGGTCGTCATAGGAGGCGCAGGTCTCGCCCCATCCACCATCGCTGTTCTGGTGGTCCTTCAGCCAGCCAGCAGCTCTTTGCACATAGGGCTGGCTCATATCTTCTCCCACGGCCTGAAGGGCCGGGAGGACCGCACCGATGCCGTATATGTAGTTGACTCCCCAGCGGCCAAACCAGGCGCCGTCGTACTCCTGTTCATCCTTGATATAGCGCAACCCCCGTTCTACGGCAGGGCTGTTTTCGGGTCTTTGGCCCCTCATCCCCAGGATCTCCAGGATATGGGCGGTGACGTCAACACTGGGAGGATCGATAACCTCGCCGAAGTCGCAGAAGGGCATCCTGGTTATGAACCGCCTCACATTGTCCTTGTCGAAGGCGCCCCAACCGCCGTTGCTGCTTTGCAGTCCGAGCATCCAGTCGATACCCAGCTGGACGGTCTTCTCCTTGATCTCATCGTTCAGGGCCACTTTGGTCAAAGCGAAGATGACCTCGGCGGCATCATCGATGTCGGGGTACCAGTCGTTCTCAAACTCGAAGGCCCAGCCCCCCGGCACGACACCGGGGAACTTGACGGCCCAATCCCCTTCGGTAGTGATCTGCTTACTCACCAACCACTCGCCGGCCTTCACCATGCCGGGGTGGTCGGGCGGGAGGCCCGACTCCTCCAGGGCTATGACCACCCAGGCCGTGTCCCAAACCGGGCTTATGCAGGACTGGGTACGGAAGGTGCCATTTTCCTCGAGGGCAAACTCCTCGAAAGCATTGAGGCCTCTGACCATGACCGGGTGATCCAGGGGATAGCCCTGGCAGTGCAAGGCCAAGAGGGAATACACCCAGGGAGGCTGTATCCCCGCCCACGCACCGTTGGATTCCTGATGCTGGAGTATCCACCGCTCGGCCTTCTGGAAGGCCAGGCCCCTGCCGGGCTTGAGAGGGACCCTATCCCACAGGCGCAACAGGCCGTCCATCCCTACGAAAAGCCTCTGCCAGCTTGCAACCCCATGCTCTCCTCTCAGGGTGTAGCTAGGTTTCCCGGCCTGAGCCGGCATCAACTCATTGATTCTGGCGTAG
>JACZVB010000362.1 GCA_022572865.1 Chloroflexota bacterium
GATGGCTACGATCCCACCGATGCAGGGCGCAGGATAGAGGCCTTCGTCGAAAACCTGTCCAACTGGTACGTGCGCCGGAGCCGCCGGAGATTCTGGAAGAGCGAGAACGACCAGGATAAGCTTTCGGCTTACTCGACCCTGTACCGTTGCCTGGTCACCCTCTCCAAGCTGCTGGCGCCCTTCATGCCCTTCCTGTCCGAGGAGATGTATCGAAACCTGGTGTGCTCTGTCGATGGCGCTGCCCCCGAGAGCGTTCATCTGGCCCGGTTCCCGGAGGCTGACCCGGGCCTCATAGACGATCGGCTCAACGAAGAGACTCGCCTGGTGATGAAGATAAGCAGCCTGGGCCGTGCCGCTCGAAGCAAGGCCGGGATAAAGGTCCGGCAACCCCTGCCCTCGGTGAGGGTCAAGGTTCGGGACCCGGGCGAACAAGAGGCCCTCCGGAGGCTTTTCGACCAGGTGGGAGAGGAGCTGAACGTTAAGAGTCTAGCATTTGTAGAGTCCGAGGCGGAGCTGGTGGAATACAGGGTGTCTCCCAATACCCGTCTACTGGGGCCCAAGTACGGTAAGGGGCTTCCAGGGATAGCCCGGGGCCTCGCAGCCCTGGACACTTGGGCCGTGACCAGATCGGTACAGGCCGGGGAGGAGGTCCAGGTTGGCCAGCACCGCCTGCTGCCCGAGGAGATAAACCTGGTCGTCGGGGACAAGGCGGGCCTATCGACGGTGGTGGAGGGAGACTACGTGGTAGCCGTAGACACTGATATACCCGAGGAGCTGGCAACAGAGGGAACGGCCCGGGAGATAGTACACCGGCTGCAGATGATGCGCCGGTCGGCCGGGTTCCAGGTCACCGACCACATCATCACCTACATCAAAACTCAAGGGCTGCCAAGGAAAGCGGTGGAAGCCTTCGGTGCCTACATAAAGCAGGAGACCCTATCGCACGAGATCGTAGAGGGAGACCCTCCTGAGGAGGCCTTCGCGGAGAGTCATCAGCTTGATGGCCTGGAGGTGGTTATGGGCGTGGTCAAGGTAGACACCTAGCCAGGGCTGGTGCCTGGTCGTGCGCTCTCTATTTCGGGGCCAGGGGTGATAGCCACCTGAGGGTTGTGGTGGGAATAAGCCGGGCCGCTATTCTCTCTCTCTCAGGGTGACGGATATCGTAAACTCCTCACCGTTTCGTATGTAGGTCAGGTCCAGCTCTTCTCCAATGGGGCTGGTCCGAATCAGGAAGATCAGCTTGTCGACGGTGGTAACGGTTTCGCCGATAAAGCTGATTACCACATCCTGCCGTTGGAGGCCCGCGTCGAAGGCCGGTGTGTCCGATAGCACGTTGATGAGTATGACCCCCTCATCAACGCCCAGATCGAAGCGGGCCGAGAGGGCCGGATTCACGGCGGCCAGGGTGACGCCCAGAAACCCCCTTGCCACCTCGCCCATGGTTATCAGCTGGTCTATCACCCTGTTTATGGTGTCGGTGCCGACGGCAAAGCCTATTCCCGGCGACTGCCGGTCCAGGGCGGTGTTGATTCCCACCACTTCACCCTGCATGTTGAGGAGGGGCCCGCCGCTGTTGCCGGGGTTGATCGCTGCGTCGGTCTGCACCAGGTCGTTCAGCATCCCGTCGTTGAGGCTGATGGACCGTTTCAGGGCGCTCACCACTCCTGCGGTGACCGTCGGCCCTCCCTCGAGTGCCAGGGCGTTGCCGATGGCTACCACGGATTCTCCGACGCGTAACTGGTTGGAGTCGCCGAAGGTCAGTACCGGCAGGGCGCCAGCTTTGATCCTTATGACGGCCAGGTCCGACAGGGGGTCGTGGCCTACCGTCTCGGCGTCGAAGATGCGCCCATCGGCTAGGGTCACCAGGATGAAAATGGAGTCCGCTATTACGTGGCTATTGGTGACGATGAGGCCCTCGGAGTCTATGATAAAGCCTGTTCCACCCCCCTCCCTCTCAATGCTGGGGTCCAGGAACTGCCTCAGGTCCACGGCCCCCGTCAGAATCGAGACCACCGCCGGCAGGGAATGCTCCACCATATCGGCTATGGTTATGAAGGAGGAGAGGCCGCCTGAGGCCCCAGAAGCCGCGGAGGGCGAGCCTTCAGGGGAGGGGATGGGTGGCTCTTCCCCGGGCCCGCCACCACAGGAAGCCGCGACCAGTGCCATCACCATGACCACGACCAGGGCGAGGGCTCCCTTCGCTTCGAGGCGCCTAATCATCGTCGCTGGTCCTGGTCAATACCAGCATGTCCACGTCCAGGTGGGAAGAGGTGCCGTTGGCTGCAGAGGCCTGTCCTCTGAGCTTCCGGAGTTTGTTCAGACGTGACGAAATGACCGCGCCGAAGAGAAGGATAACCCCCGAGAAGTAGGCCCACGCCAGCAGCACTATCATGGTCGCAGCGGTCCCGTAAACAAGGTTGTATATCGACAGGCTGGCTACATACCATACGAATCCGTTCCGAAGCACCTCAAAGGAGATGGCTGCGACCACCGCCCCGGGCCATACGTCCCTCCAGCGGACCTGGGTATTAGG
>JACZVB010000363.1 GCA_022572865.1 Chloroflexota bacterium
GCGATGGAAAAATAGGTGTCCTGGGACCAAGGGTCCGCCGGGGCACGGGCCATCTGGCCCGCGAGGAATTTTCGGACTTCGGCGCGAAATCTCTCTTCCTCGGGGGTCAGGGCGAAGTTCATGGCTGCCACTCCAAACCTGGGCGTCAGTGAGGTGCAACTCGTTGACTAAAACCGGCAGCCGTTTTATGCGCCCCTGGGCAGCCCCAGGCCTCGCCTGGCGATTATGCCCCGCTGGATCTCCGATGTGCCGGAGTAGATGGCCCCGGCCACTACCTGTAGATAGAAGTCGGGGACAAGGCCGTCCAGGACGGCCCACTTGGAGTCTTTGGTAAGCTGACTCCCCAGCCCCAGGATATGGGTGCAGCTGTTCGCCACCCGGAGCCACATCTCCGAGCCGTACAGCTTCCCGATGGAGGCCTCATGATTGGGTACCAGCCCTTGACCCTGCATCCATGCGATGCGGTAGCACAGGAGACGGCTCACCTCCATGTCGATGGCGCACTCCGTAAGCTTCGCCAGGACCTGAGGCTCCTCTATCAGGGCCTTGCCGTTGACCTTTGTCTCCCTGGCATACTCGGTTATGTCCGCGAGGACCCTTCTCGCCCTCGCCGGGTACTCTATCCCCGATCTCTCGTAGTCAAGGGCCGACATGGCAACATACCACCCCCGGTTCTTCTCCCCCAGCATGTTCTGTTTGGGCACCCGGACGTTGTCGAAGGTCACCTCGTTGAAGTGGTGATGACCCGCCATGGTGATGAGGGGTCGGATGGAGATACCCGGGGTGTTCATGTCCAGGAGGAAATAGGTGATGCCCTTGTGTTTGGGGGCGTCGGAATCGGTCCGGGTGAGGACGTGCATCCAGTTGGCCAGGTGGGCGAAACTGGTCCAGATCTTGCGTCCGTTGATGATGTAATCGTCGCCGTCTTCCACGGCCCGGGTCTGGAGGCCCGCCAGGTCGGAGCCGGCCTCCGGCTCGCTGAAACCCTGACACCACCAGGCGTCTCCAGCGGAGATGCGATTCAGATGCTCCTTCTTCTGCTCCTCGGTGCCGTGAAGAATGATGGTCGGCCCCACAAAGTCGGTGCCCTGGTCCTCCACCCTCTGGGCGCCCTGGTAGCTTATCTCCTCCTTGAAGATGAGCTGCATTGTGGGCGAGGCATCCCGGCCTCCGTACTCCCTGGGCCAGGCCATGGTCCGCCAGCCCCTCTCCCCCAGCTTCCGGCGCATCTCCCCCTCCAGCTTTCCAATGGCGTAGATATCGGGCTGCGGGTCGTGCCAGCCCTCGGGGAGCTCGTTCTCCAGAAAGTCCACCAGCTCTTTTCTGAAGGTCTCTTCCTCTGCCGTGAACGCAAACTCCATGATGTACCTCTTACTGGAATTCCATCAGTTTCACCACCGCTCGCCTACATTGCTCCGGTTCTTATTGTATGACCAGGTGTCAAACCTTTGGCCCTCTCGGCCTTGGATGATACGCAGGCCCATCCATCCCCTTCGTCAGGGTCGGGATGGCGGGTCGGGGTGCCGTTGTTCAGAAAAACCCCGCTTGGATCCCCTGCTCCCCCATTTGTGGGATAGGACTGAGGTGGGGGAGTCTTGCTCGATTGTCTTAAGGTCAAACCCCCGCGCCACCCCGGACCCTTCGCTCGCGCTCAGGGTGACAGAAAAGATGTATATCAAGTTAGTCAGTTAGATACGAATTGATAATTCTTAGGAAACCCAAAACGGTGTGCCTTAAGCCGCTCTTCAGCTCGTCTAATCTCATCGATCGTAAACATAGACCGGAATTCTGCTTGGATGGCATGAGCCTCAACGGTCAGATCAAGCCGACCACATAACCAAAGCTCGGTAAAACCATATTGGATATCGTCGGAAGCCAGGAGATGTTTGGCAGCACCTAGACCCCCGCGATCCCCAACCATTTGAAGGAACCGTGTAGCAGTATAGTTACAATCTTCTCTAGCTCGGCGGTAAATCTTCACCATGGCCTCATGGAATTTCTTTTCTTGAGAGCCCATATCTTTTGCCCCTGAACAATCACCCGTAAAGTGTCAGCTCGCTAGAGCACACAACGATAGACGTGATAGGTATCCTCAACGGTCGGGGCCTAAGCCCCTCGCGGCAGCCCTAGGCCCCGGGTGGCGATGACGTTTCGCTGGATCTCCTGGGTGCCCGACTCTATGGTGTAGGACAGGGAGAACAGGTACTGGTCCTTGATGAACCCGTTGAGGGGGGCGTATTTGGAGCCTTCCTCCAGCTGGCCCTTCATGCCCAGCAGGTCCATACCCACCGCGGCCAGCTTCTGGGAGGTTTGGGAGCTGAGCAGTCGTAGGATCGAGGCCTCTTTGTTGGGCACCGTGCCCTGGCTTTGCAGCCATGCCACGTTGTAGGCCAGTATGCGGCTCACCTCCAGGCTCACTGCCACTTCCGCCAGTTTGTGTTTGATTATCGGGTCCTTGGCCAGGGGCCTGCCGTTCAGGGTTGTCTCCTGGGCATACCGCACCAGCAGATCCAGGATCCGGCGTCCCCCG
>JACZVB010000364.1 GCA_022572865.1 Chloroflexota bacterium
CCTCGATTATCCAGACGGCGGCCTGGAGGACACCCCGGAATTTCGGGGCAGGATCGTGAAGCAGATACGCATCCATAAACCAGATGCGGTCTTTACCACCTATCCCTTCAGGAGGAACTTCTATCTTCACCGGGACCACAGAATGGCGGGCCAGGTGACATTGGATGCTGCCTTCCCCTATGCCCGGGACAGGCTCCACTACCCCGAGCACTTGAACGAGGGGCTGGAGACCCACAAGGTGAAGCAGCTGTATTTCTGGGGCAGCGAGGACCCGGATACTTTCGTGGACATATCTGACACCATTGAGATGAAGATTAAGGCCCTGAAGTGCCATAAGAGCCAGGTGGCGGATACCCAGGACTGGAACGTGGAGGAGAGCCTGAGGAATCATGCCCGGGGCCTGGGAAAGGACAGAGGCATCCCTTACGCTGAGGCGTTCAAACTCATCAATCTAAGGGGATAGCGTAGACGAATTGTTCGATCTGCACAGCCACATACTTTACGGCCTCGATGATGGGGCCAAAACCCTGGAGGAAGCGGTGGAGATGCTTCGCATCGCCGCCCGCGATGGGACAAAGGCTATCCTGGCAACTCCACACAGCAAGGACGTGCAGGAGGCCTCGGCCCATGACCTGGTAAAGGAAAGGGTCGATGCCCTGGGGCGAGAGGCCGAGAAGCAGGGTATCGAAATCCGGGTCCTCCTCGGCATGGAGAACCATCTTACTCCCGACCTTCCAGACCTGGTTGAGCAGGGAGACGGCTATCCGATAAACGGGCACAACTATGTCCTGGTTGAGCTGCCCTTCATCCTGTACCCGATCTACGCCGACGACGCGCTGTTTCAGCTTCAAATCAGAGGCTTTACCCCCATCATCGCCCACCCCGAACGACAGGAGTCTATTCAGAGAGACCCTTCCATCATGGAGCGGTTGGTTCATCGGGGTATGCTGGGCCAGATCACCTCCACCAGCATTTTGGGAAAGTTCGGGCCCGCGGCCAAGGAGTCGGCCCACACCCTTCTCAAGCGGGGCCTGGTCCATCTCATCGCCTCCGATGCTCATCAGGCCGAGGGACTACGGGTGCCGGGTATATCGGAGGCGGTAAAGTACGCTGCCAGGCTGGTTGGCAGTGAGCGGGCGGAGGCCATGGCCGTATCGGTGCCCCAGGCAGTCCTGGATGGCCAGCGGGTGGAGCAGGACTCGTTGCCCCGGGTCAAGGCCCGCAAAGGCTGGCGGTTCTGGGGTAGGTGACGTGGTTATCACATCGGGATAGAGCCTGCGGATTGACGAGACCTCTATTCGGGAATAGTATGACTATCCTCTCGATTGACCTGTTCCCCTGCGCCTAAAGGCGATGCCTGCAAAAGCCCTGGACTAACCTTCAGGTAAGAAGCGAGGGTGCGAAATGGATAGCGGAGACACTGGGTGGGTCCTGGCGTCGTCGGCGTTGGTCCTGTTGATGACTCCCGGACTGGCGTTTTTCTATGCCGGGCTGGTCCGCACAAAGAATGCGCTGGCTACCATCATGCAGAGCTTCATGGCTATGGCCCTGGTGGGAGTAGCCTGGGTTCTCTGGGGGTATAGCCTGGCCTTCGGCCCGGATGTCGGAGGTTTCATCGGCAACCTGGACTATATCGGCCTTCGAAACGTCTCGGCGGTGGAGGCGGGCCCATACTCCGATACCATCCCTCACCAGACCTTCATGATCTTTCAGGCCATGTTTGCCATCATCACCCCGGCCCTTATAACCGGGGCCTTTGCCGAGCGTATGAAGTTCGGCACCTTCGTGATATTCATCATCGTCTGGTCCACTATCGTATACGCACCACTGGCACACTGGTTCTGGGGGGAAGGTGGATGGCTGGGGTTGAACGGCTGGGGCGCCCTGGATTTCGCCGGGGGTGCAGTAGTCCACATCAACTCGGGGGTGGCTGCGCTGGCTGCGGCCCTTGTCTTCGGGAGGCGTCACCGGTTGGGGAAAGAGCTCATGGGACCTCACAACATACCGTATGTAGTCCTGGGGGCGTCGTTGCTATGGTTCGGCTGGTTCGGGTTCAACGCTGGAAGCGCACTGGCCTCGGGAGGCAGCGCCACCAACGCGTTCGTGGTTACCAACACCGCCGCCGCCACTGGAGCATTGACTTGGGTTGCCCTCCACTGGTTGCGCACCGGTAGGACCACCTCCGTCGTCGGGGCTGCCACAGGGGCTATAGTCGGCCTGGCGGCCATTACCCCTGCTGCGGGGTTCGTAGGACCGATGCCTGCGATCATCATCGGGCTGGTGGCCGGAGTTCTATGCTACCTGGCGGTCTTATTGAAGAACAAGATGAAGCTGGACGATGCCCTGGACGTTTGGGCCGTTCATGGCGTTGGTGGTACCTGGGGAGTTCTTGCGGCGGGCATTTTTGTTGGGGTTGGCTTTTTGGGGGTCTCCGACCATGTCCTTCTCGGAATCGGGCGGGGAGAGCAGGTTATACGCCAGTTGGGGGCCATCGGCGTCAGCTGGGGATGGTCTTTCGTCATGACGCTAT
>JACZVB010000365.1 GCA_022572865.1 Chloroflexota bacterium
CATGGGCTCTGAGGCCGAAGGAGTGGACGGGGTCAGGGCAGCCGCTCGAAACCTGCTGGATTTGGGGGCCGACTTTCTTAAGGTGATGACCACGGGAGGCAGCACCCTGGGCACGTATCCCTACTCCCCAGCCTTCTCAATGGAGGAGCTGGGGGCTGTCGTCGGGGAGGCGAAGTCGAGAGGAGTGTTCACGGTGGCCCACGCCCGGTGCACAGCGGGAATATCCATGGCCGTGGAAGCCGGGTTCGATATGATAGCCCACTGCGTAATGGCCCGGCCTGATGAGGCTTACGAATTCGATCCACGGGTTGCGGAGCGCCTGATCGAAAAACGGGTCTGGGTGAACCCGACCCTCGCCATATGGCAGTCAAAGGTGCGCTTCCTCAGGGCAAAGGCCCGGCAGGAGAAGCTGACCTCCGACGAAGAGATGGAGCTGGCGAAAGGGGAGAAGGGCATCCTGGAGCGAAGGGACGAATGTCGACGGCTGAGGCAGATGGGTGCCAGGTTCGTTGCCGGATCAGACTGCGGGTGGGGGGTCTATCCCTTCGGGTATTTTGCGCGGGAGGTCCAGGCCCTTGGCGAGGTGGGACTCTCCCCCCTCGAAGCCATCGCCGCGGGCACCAGCGATGCGGCCCGGGCCCTGAACATCTTCGACAAGGTCGGCAGCCTGGAGGCGGGTAAAGAGGCCGATGTCCTGGTGGTGAGAGGCGACCCGGCCAGAGACCTCAGCGCCCTGGCCGATGTCCTGGCGGTGTTTAAGGCAGGCCAGAAGATAGAGGCCGGCAAGGGCGGCTAACCCCTGATTCGCTGAAGGGCCGCGACCAGCTTTTCCAACTCATCCTCGGTATTAAAGAAGTCCGATGAGATGCGAATGCTCTCGGGGCGGGCGACGGGCCGGGCCACTATCTGCTCCTCTTCCCACAGGCGCTGGACCATCTCCTTAGGGTCGGCTCCATCGATGCGGAAGGAGGTCAGGCCGCAGACCCCTGGCCCCTCCAGGGGCGAGATGACCCGGAACCCGGGCAGGTCCAGGAGCTTGGCCTTTAGGGCCGATGAAAGCTCTATGTTTCGGGCCTCGATCTCATCGACGCCGATCTCCTGAATGAACGTGATGGCCTCCAGGAGCCCTGCAGCGATGGGACTGCTGGTGGTGCTCACCCGGAACTTGTCCATGGAGGAGAAGTCGAACTCCACGGGATTCTTGCTCAAGTCCACTACGCTGTGGCCGACGTAGGAGGGCTGGATCATCTCTATGAGGTCATCCCCGATATAGAGGGCCCCGGCCCCGTCGGGACCCAGGAGCCATTTGTGGGAGGGTATCGAGTAGAAGTCGACACCCGAGGCGGCCAGGTCCAGGGCGATGTGTCCCGGGGTTTGGGCCCCATCCACCAGCATGTAGATGTCCCTGTCCTTTGTCAGCCGGCGTATACCGTCCAGGGGCATGCGAAGGCCGCAGGAGTACTGGATGTGGCTGAAGGCCACCATGCGGGTCTTCGGGTTCAGGGCATCTTCCACCTTGCTCACGATGGTGTCCCAGTCATCGTTGGTGCTCAGGGGAAGGCTCCGGACCTGCACCCCGTGACGGCGCTGAGCATAGAGGCAGGGGACTATTACCGAAGGGTGCTCGATGTCGAAGGTGATAATCTCATCGCCTTCGCGCCACGGGAATCCACTTATGACCATGTTCAATCCCTCGGTGGTGTTCTGAGTCAGGGCCACCTCCGTTGGTGACACGTTGAGGAGCCGGGCCACGGCCTCCCTGGTCTCCAGGCGTAGCTTTTCGCCGCTTTCCAGGACCGGCTGAGAGGTGGGCCCTTCGTAGCTTTCGTACTCCAGCCTCTTAGTCATGGCGTCGACTACGCGCACGGGGGAGGGGCCCGACCATCCTGTGTTCAGGTACGACATACGCTGGCAGGTGGGTATCTGGCTTCTGATCTTGTCGATGTCCATGATTTGTGCGGCCTCCGGGATTCTGGATTGATTAGATGCTATTTGAAAAACCCTCACCCTTCCAGTAGTGGAAGGATAGACTCCCCCAAAACTAGGCCGTTTAATTAGCTCCTCCAAGTAGGAAGTGTCCCGACGCCGAGTCAGGACCGGGGGTTTGTCCCGACATGTCGGGACCAAAGCTAATTTACTCCCCCTTCCTGGTTAGGAAGGGGGACGGGGGGATGGTCGAAATTGCTATTAAATACTCTCCATCATCCTTCCCATGCGAGAAGGCTACAGACTGTATAGCCTGGCGCTGTTGTCCCACAGTATCTTCTTCCTGGAGGCCTCTGGGACAACATCCATCGCCAGGAATATTTCCAGGGCATGGGGATAGGCGGAGTCGTGGTGGGGGTAATCGGTGGATAGGACCAGGTTATCGTCGCCGACGCGCTGTAAAACGTAATCCACCATGAACTCATCGACATCCACGGAGACGTAGCAACGGCTCTTGAAATACTCCGACGGCAACGCCTTCAGCTTAGTCTGCTCCCAGGCGCCGAAGACCTCCCACTCTTCGTCCAACCTC
>JACZVB010000366.1 GCA_022572865.1 Chloroflexota bacterium
AACCCCCTTCACCCGAGGAGGGAAGATCGGGGCCTACGGAGGCGCCGGCGTCGGCAAGACGGTCATCATCATGGAGCTGATACGAAACATCGCCACCGAGCACGGCGGCTTCTCAGTTTTCGCCGGCGTGGGGGAACGTTCCCGGGAAGGCAACGACCTGTGGCACGAGATGCAGGACTCGGGGGTTATGGATAAGACGGTCATGGTCTTCGGCCAGATGAACGAGCCCCCCGGGGTCCGGCTTCGAATCGCCATGACCGGCCTTACCATGTCCGAATATTTCCGGGACAAGGAGCGGCAGGACGTGCTCCTGTTCATCGACAACATCTACAGGTACATACTGGCCGGCATGGAGGTCTCGGCCCTGCTGGGTCGAATGCCTTCGGCCGTCGGCTATCAACCGACCCTGTCCACAGAGATGGGAGACCTGCAAGAGCGGATCACATCGACCAAGTCGGGCTCCATCACCTCCTTCCAGGCCATCTACGTCCCCGCGGACGACTATACCGATCCCGGCGTGGCGACTACATTCGGCCACCTGGACTCGGTCATCGCCCTGGAGAGGGCCATAGCCGAGCAGGGCCTCTATCCCGCGGTGGACCCCCTGACCTCTACCTCCAGGATACTGGACCCTCAGGTAGTAGGTGAAGAGCATTACCGGGTCGCCCGGGGCGTTCAGGTCGTGCTGCAGCGATACAAAGACCTTCAGGACATCATAGCCATCCTCGGTGTCGAGGAGTTGAGCGACGAGGACAGATTGACCGTGGCCCGGGCCCGGAAGATCCAGCGGTTCCTCTCCCAGCCCATGTACGTCGCCGAAGCGTTTACGGGGACTCCCGGTAAATACGTCGCCACCAAGGATACGGTGCGGGGATTCAGCGAGATCCTGGAAGGCAAGCACGATGCCCTGCCGGAGCAGGCCTTCTACATGGTGGGCGGTATCGAGGAGGTGGTGGAGAAGGCCCAGCGAATGGAGGCTGAAGGGTAGAGAGGCTTGAACTCAGACACAACACGGCATGCCAGCTGGCAAGGAGTCGGGTTGAACAGGGGATATCATAGCCGTACCGGCATCCGGGCCCTGGTAAAGGTGCCTCTGGGAGCGGGAAATTGACTTTGAAGCTTGAGATATTGACGGCCGAGCGTCAGGTCTACTCCGGCGAAGTAGATATAGTCATCGCGCCCGGCGAACTGGGAGAGTTGGGGATTCTACCTCGACACGCCTCTCTACTGACCCCCTTGCAGCCGGGTGAGCTGAGGATCAGGAAAGGGAACGAAGAGATCACCATGACAGTTACCGGCGGGTTCATGGAGATGTTTCAGGACACGCTCACCATCCTGGCCGATGCCGCGGAGAGGGCCGAGGAGATCGATATCGAGCGGGCCCAAGAGGCGATGCGGAAGGCCGAGGAGCGGATCCGGACCACGACTACCGACATGGACCTGTCCCGGGCTCTGGCCTCTTTACGGCGTTCCCGGTTGCGGATAAAGGTGGCGGAGAGGCGCCGGCGAAGGGGAGCGGGACCCTCGATCTAGACAGGGTAGGCTTCCTCTCAGCATTCCACCCGGGCGCGGATTCCCCGGCGCTCGCAGGAACAAAGACTGAACGTTTGCCAGCGTCAAGATAGCAGCGCTCAGTCATAGCAATAGCTATACACTCCACCTTGGGCCGCTCATGGTTCGACTAGCTCACCACGAGCGGATTGGAATCCCCGCTCATCCTGAGCCTGCCTGTCCTGAGCAAGGCCGAAGGGTCGAAGGACGAGCGGGGAACTTTGTACAGCGTTTTGTTTTGTTAACAACGTGACTAAACACTAGTGACGCCCGGTGTGCCTGGTACAGGCCTTAGTCCTTCAGATGGAACGTGAGGGTCTGGAGCGAGAGCACCGGGTCTATGTTCCTGATCCAGACCCCTTCGGGAACCTGGGGAGAGATGGGGGCGTAGTTCAGGATGCCCTTAACGTCACACTTGACAAGCTGGTCTACCACGGCTTGGGCATACTCCTCGGGCACGGCCACTATGCCTATGTGGATGCGCTGCTCCGATATTATCCGGTCCAGCTGGGCCATGTCCCGAACCGGTACCCCGTCTATCTCCGTGCCCACCAGTGCGGGATTGGCATCGAAAACCGCCACTATGTGAAACCCTTCCCGCGCGAACCCGGGATAGCTGATGATGGCCCGGCCCAGGCGTCCCATCCCTATCAAGGCGGCCCTCCACTCCTGGTTCAATCCCATGATGCTCTTCAACTCGGAAAGCAGGTACAGGACGTTATACCCTCGTCCCTGCTTGCCGAACCTACCGAAGTAGCTCAGGTCTTTTCTTATCTGGGCAGGCGTGATCTGGAGCTTTTCCCCCAGGGCATGAGAACTGACCACCTCTGTGTCGCTGTCATGTAGCTGGGCCAGAGCCCTCACATATAAGGGCAGGCGCAGTATCACTACATCGGGAATGGCATTCTCTATAGGTTGGGGCATTGGGTGATTCTATGGCCGTGGAACCCTCAACCTTCTAGGCTAA
>JACZVB010000367.1 GCA_022572865.1 Chloroflexota bacterium
CTTCTATCACAGGTGGACTCCCGATTCAGGGATTACTTCGTGGATAAGGAGACTGGCCAGCTGTACCCCAGGGAAAAGGTCAGGCTGGAGCTGCCCCTGGTGGTGTGGGGTGGGGTGCAGCAGGACGACGGCTCGGGCCTGAGCATCCCGGCCCTGGTCAATGCCCCGATGACAGATGCGGCTGAGGCGAGGTACATAAGAGACAGTGACCGGGTCTTCGGCATCTCCATCAACGGGGATAGCCGGGCCTATCCCCTCATGATTATGAACTGGCATGAGCTGGCCAACGATGTCGTAGGCGGCGTGCCGGTGGCCCTGGCATACTGTACCCTGTGCGGCTCCGGCATCCTGTTCGACTCCAGCGTAGACGGAACTACCTACACCTTTCGCACCTCCGGGCTGCTCTACAAGAGCAATAAGCTTATGTACGACCTGGAAACCAAGACCCTATGGAATCAGTTCACCGGCGAGCCGTCCATAGGGGAGCTTGCCGATAGCGGCATTACGCTGAAAGCCCTTCCCATCACCCTGACGACCTGGGGTGACTGGCTTGACGGCCACCCCGAAACCAAAATCCTGAGCATCAACACCGGGTTCTTGAGGAGCTACGTCTCGGAGGGCACCCAGGGCGCAGCGTATAACGATTACTTCTCCGACCCGGAACTCTGGTTTCCGCTATCTGACCAGGACGACCGCCTGTCGCCAAAGACGGTGGTCTTCGGCCTGGCAATCGATGGAGACGCCAGGGCCTATCCCACTGAAAGGATGAAGCTAGCCCCAGTAGTAAACGAAACCGTTGGGGGCACAGGTGTAGTACTCGTCACGAATCCCACCACGGGAGCGGTAAGGGCCTATGAGCGACAGGGCCTGAGCTTTCTCGAGGTGGTGGGAGGGGAAGGGGAGGAGTTGCTGAAGGACGACTCCGGCGGAGAGTGGAGGATTGAGGAATCGGCCTTAGTCGGCACCGGGGACTTGGGCCTGCGCCTGGACAGGATCGTAGGACGAACCGCCTTCTGGTTCGCCTGGCGCAGCTTCCACCCCGAGACGCTGATATACGGCGAAGAGGGTTGAGGCCCGTCAGCCAGAGGACGAACGGTAGTAAACGTATCCGCCGATCTGCCTCTCCAGGCCCGCGCTGACCTCATCTACGATTGAGGCCGAAAACCTGGAGAAAAAGCGCTGGAGCAAGGGCCGCCGGGGCCTGGCGTAGATTACGCGCCTGGGCACGTTGCCCAGCTGGGCCGCCAGGTCTATGGCCATCTCCATATCTCCGATCTCATCGACGAGGCCGTATTCCTTGGCCTGTTTCCCTATGAATACCTCTCCCGTGGCGTACTTGCGGACCGTTTTCGTGGGCATGGACCTGGCCTCGGCGACCAGGTCAACGAAATTTTCGAAGAACTGGTCTATCAGCTTCTGCTGCTTCTTCTGCTCATCTGCGGTAGCATCCCGATAAAAGGCCCCCATATCCTTATATGGGCCGCTTTTCGACACCGCCATGTCTATCCCGAGACGCTTCAGCAGATCCTTCATCACGGGATTGATGGAGATAACCCCGATTGAGCCGATTATGGAGCTGGGAAGGGCTACTATCTTGGTTGCCCCGCAGCTGATCATGTAGGCCCCCGAGGCCCCGATTCCCCTGATGAAGGCTATCACAGGCTTCTCCCTGGCCAACCGGGAGACGGTACGGTACAGGTATTCGGACGCCGGGGCCGAACCCCCGGGAGAATCGATCTCCAGGATCACGGCCCTTACCTTCCGGTCTCCTCTTAGACCCTCCAGCAGGTGCACGTACTCTCCGACCTTGGCGCCTCCATGTATCGGGCCGAACAGCTCCACAATTGCAATGCGGGTCTGCATTGGCATGGCCATCCTGGTAATGGGAGCTACTATGGGTAGAGCCGCTACTCCCTCGGCCTGGGAGCGAGGGGGACCCCAGATGTCCAGAGAATCGATGGCCCGCCTGATCAGACCGTAACCCACGCCCGCCGCCATCACCCCGACTGGTAGAAATAAGACTCCCTGCCATGCTTTCATGTTGCAACTCCGTAGTAGATTGTAATGAACATTATAACAAACACCTTTACCGAATCGGGGTTCTCAGGTAGCGATATCTGTCGTTTTCGCCCCGTATTCCGGGACAGTGTAAAGATGATGGCCTGATCCCATCCGGGTATCGGGCTTGCGCTAAGTCAAGCTATCAGGGAGGGCAAAAGCGTCTCGTTGAGGCCCGAGGTCAGCGAGCCAGGCCCCGGGTCGTAACCAAACTGATGGCTAGTCCCAGGACCGCTCCCCCCAGGCCGAACCCCAGGGTCTCTTCCCAGCAACCCCTCCAGAAGAACTGGGTCATACCCTCGGGACAGAAGGAGACCCTGGCTATCACCAGCCCAACCACCCCAAGACCTATGACGAGAATGAGGCCCAGTAGAAGCCGTTCTACGGACCAGCCCATGACACTGTTGCGAACGCTCCAGCTGGCCATCCTCCACACATGCCCTTGATACTTGGCGCT
>JACZVB010000368.1 GCA_022572865.1 Chloroflexota bacterium
TCCTTGCGAAGCGCATCCCGCTCCTGGTCTCGGGCCCCCTTAAGGCTATTAACTACTCTGGCCCGTCTTCGCTCCAGGATGGTCAGATCGGAATAAGTGAGCTCCAGGTTCATGGTGTCGATGTCTCGATACGGATCGATGCTCCCCTCTATATGGGCCACCGATGGGTTGTCGAAGGCCCTGACGACGTGCAGCAGGGCATCGACCATGGTCAGCACGTTCAGAAGCTGGCTCCCGAACCCCTCACCCTTCCCCAGCCCCCTGGGAGTGAAGGGCACATCGGTATAGCGCACCTCGGCCATCACTATCTTCTTTGGGTTGAAGATATCCGCCATCTGCTGGAGGCGAGGGTCTGGGACCTTGGCCATCCCAACCTTCACCTTATCCACCTGTCCCCCGTGGCCCGAGCCCGCTGCGCTGCCCTTAGTGAGGCTGTTGAAAATAGTGGTCTTGCCGCTCTGGGGCAGTCCGATTATGCCTATGTCCAATATCTCGATCCCTTCATGTCGACGACCGCCGCTGTTCCACCCCCCCAGCCCTTCCCGATTCCGATATTAAGGCTGTCTAGCTTCGGCTGTCAACGAAGGGGTCGATTCGCACAACCCTTGAGTAGTACCCCGCACGCCGGGGCCCGGCCTCCCATCGACCTGCGACGGGAAAGGGCGTAAACTGGCGCAGATGCCTCAAGAACCCACCCCGCCCAGTGGCCGACGAAGGGCCATTTTTTACGGCTGGCGCATCGTAATACTGGGCTACCTCCTCAACATGTTTACCGCCGGGGCCAGCTCCTCTGGCTTCAGCATCTTCGTCAAACCCATGGGCGATGACCTGGGGTGGAACAGGAGCTCCATCATCGCCGCTACCGCCCTGGGGATGATTGCGGCTGCCGTCTTCGGGCATCTGATCGGCACCCAGCTGGACAAGAAGCACGGCCCCAGGGTGATCACCACTTTCGGCATGTTCGTCATCGGCCTGACCCTTATAGGCGTGGGACAGGTAAGGGAGGTGTGGCAGTTCCTGGTCCTCTTCTTCGTGGCCGGGGCCTTTGGCCTCTACTCCTATCCGGCCCTCATCACCCCTACCATCGTCTCCAAATGGTTCGTCCGAAGGAGGGGTATGGCCATCTCCTTCGCCAGCATGGGCCTCCCGTCCAGCGGCATGATGATCGCCCCTTATGTGAACTTTCTCATCTCTCGAGTCGGATGGCGGACGGCCTGGTCCGTCCTCGGCCTTACCACGTGGGCCCTGACGGTGCCCTGGTGCTTCATGTTCATGAGGAGGAGGCCCGAGGACATAGGCCTACGGCCCGATGGGGACCCCGAACCCGGGTCCCTGGGCCCCGATGAAACCCCTTCGGACAGGTCTATTCAGGATGAGTATCCGTGGACCATGCGTCAGGCCGTAAGGACCCGCTCCTTCTGGCTGATCCTCACCTCATCCAGCCTGGGCATGATGGCCTTCCTAGCTGTGCTCCTCAACCTATTCGCCTTCCTCACAGACCCTTCCAAGGGCTTCAGCGATAGCCAGGCCATCATCGGCTTCACCGTTTTCTCGGCCTTCTCCCTCTTCGGAAAACTGCCCTGGGCCTTCATTGCCGATAAGATAGAAATCCGGTACACCACTGCCTTTACCTATGCTGTGCCGGGGCTGGCTATGCTCCTCCTAATCAACGCCAACTCCTTCTGGATGCTAATCCTCTGGGCCGCCATCTACGGGACCGGGATTTCAGGGATCTCCCCCCTGCCGGCCCTGGTCTGGGGCGATTATTACGGGAGGGAGTTCCTCGGCTCCATCCGAGGGGTCACCTCACCCGTGGCCTTTCTAAGTCAGGCGGCGGCGCCCCTGTTCGCCGCCTTCATGTTCGATATCACCGGCGGTTACACCGTTTCCTTCTCCATCTTCCTCGGGGCATTTCTCTTCTCCGCGGGCCTGATGCTCTTCGCCAAGCGTCCTCCCTCCCCCTCCCTATCCCCCGTTCTCGCAGCCCCGGAGGCACCTCCTCCCCACCCGGCGATGAAATAGGCCCCTTGACCCCAATCCTGCGCCCTCACCGTCATTCTTCATCCCGCCAAGTCCCGAATATCGGGACAAGTCATACGAGACCAGTTAGTCTGTCATTCTGAGGAGCGGGGCTAGTCGGGGCGTATCGGAGGGGGTGGTTCGCTGGGTGAACAGATCACCAGTGCGTCCCCATCCCGACTCGTCGGGACTCAAATACAATTTCTTCCCCCTTCCTGGTCAGGAAGGGGGACAGGGGGCCTGTCCTGAGTCCTATCGAAGGGATGGTCGAAAGGCTTTTTCAGCACCCCACTAGGATGCAGAAGGCATCAAGTACAGATCACTCCAAAGGCAGCAAGCTGGGGGAACTCGCCGTTGCACACTCCCTGGTAACTTAGTGATAAGATTAACGACCGCAAATTCTGCTCCACTGCCCCATAGTCTCAAGCAGGCCCTGGACACCCATAACGCCTGCCCTCAATAAGCCGATGAGCCAAAAGTCGATGAAGTTGT
>JACZVB010000369.1 GCA_022572865.1 Chloroflexota bacterium
CCGGTGTACCGGGCCCGCTGACCCTCGCCGCCCATCTGGCAGGCTGAAGAAATATGAGGTGTCCAGAAGGGCGAAGCCCCATTGCTGGGAGTCTGATCCCGACTTGTCGGGACTCAGAAACAATCTGTTCCCCCTTCCTGGCTAGGAAGGGGGTCAGGGGGATGGTCGTCCCGACTTGTCCCGATACTCGGGACTTGTCGGGATTCAGCACGCTGCTAGTGAGTCTTGCTGCCCTTACCTTTTACCCATGAGTTCGTTTGCTATATAGGATCAGCGCGACCGAAAAGAGTGGGCCGGCAAGGGACATTGTGCACTAGACATAACCATGATAACGTGTTAAACTGACGCCTAGCCCGGCATTAGGACTTGGATAAGATTAGGATAATCTAAGAGTAAGAGAGAGTTCAATCAAACCTACCAACAGCTTGCTGGCAATGGGATTTGATGATCGAGTACAGGAGAAATAGACATGTCTTGGGGTCGACTTATATACAACGCATGCTCCAGGTGCAGGGGCACTATGGTTAGGGATCGGGACAGATTCGGGACCTATTTGCAGTGCCTCCAGTGCGCCCATGTAGTAGACCTGATAGCGGTGCCCCTGACCACGGAAAAGGAGCCGATAGCCAGAATGAAGAAGAGGACCGGCGCCAAAATACCGGATTTGGACCCTGAATCGGTTGGCACCTCTTGATGGAATCTACGTTTTCTGGCACAATCAGGCTAACCACAATGGAACAGCGAGGTGAAACAGGTCAGGTTAGCTAGATATAGATGAGCTAGAGAACAGCTCCCTCCCGGCGAAGACGGCATCCATTTAAGCGAAGGCCGGGGCGGGCTAAAAGCGTAAATCAAGGAAAGTAGGTGGCGGTCTACTGCCCCTACTTTCCTTTTTATTTTGTCCTGTCCCGACGCTCGGGACCTGAATACGTGCCTGGTATGCTTGAGCAAACCCGAGAGTTCCTCAACCCATCCCCCTCTTTGGCAGATGATATAAAAAGCTGTCTGGGGCGGGGCGCATTGAGCGATGCGGTCTCCTTGCTGACGGCCCTTCATCCTTCGGACCAGGTTACCGTCCTGCTCCAGCTAGACCCGGATATGCGAACCTTGCTCTACTCGGGCCTGACCCACGAGGCCGCTGGGAAGCTGCTGGACCACATGGACGCCGATGATGGGGCCGACCTGATCCGGAGGGCTGACCCCGTACTCATGGCCCTGTGGCTGGACAAGACCGGCGCTGCTATGGCGGCAAAGGTCCTGCGGCGGCTCCCCATTCCTGTGGCTAAAGAGGTCATAGAGGCCATGTCCCAGGCCGATACCGTTGTCCAGCTGCTGGAGCACGGAGACGATACGGCCGGCGGCATCATGACCCCGGAGTTGGTGGCCTTCAAAGAGTGGACTTCGGCCGCCGAGGCCCTGGCCTGGCTGCGAAACTCCCGCCCCGACCCCAAGACGATGGACAGGCTGTTCGTGGTGGATATGTGGAACCGTCTGACGGGTGTCGTGGCCATCAGCGACCTTGTAGTGGCAGAGCCGGGCGCGCCCCTTCGGGAGCTGATGGATCCGGAAGTCGTATACGTTGCGCCGGGTACCGGCCAGGACCAGTGCGCCAGGCTGATGAGGCGATACGATCTCCCCAGCCTCCCGGTAACTGATGAGTCGGGCACCCTTCTGGGGGCGATTCTCCTGAGAGAAGTGATGGGTGCGGTGGAGAGTAAGGCCGCCAAGGATATGTATCGCCTGGCGGGCCTCAGCGAGCCGGAGCGGATCATGACACCCCTCGCGGCCTCAGTAAGAAACCGGCTCCCCTGGCTTATGTTGAACCTGGCCACAGTGGGCATGGGGGCGGTGGTCATCAGCCTCTTCGAATCGACGATAGCGAAGATCGTAATTGCCGCAGCCTTCATACCCGTGGTCGCCAGCCAGGGTGGTGTGGGGGGCGCTCAAACCATAACCCTGATGGTGCGAGGCCTGGCCCTGGGGGACATAGAATTTAGCGATTTCAAGAAGGCGCTGACCAAGGAACTGGCCCTGGGACTGGTCAACGGCCTGGTCCTGGGCCTTGTCGTCGGCCTGGTGGTCCTGACCTGGAAAGGGAGCGTGGTCCTGGGCCTCGCCCTGGGACTGGCGATGTTGGGGAACATGGTGTTGGCGGGGGTGAGCGGGGTGTTTGTGCCCCTTGGCCTCAGGCTTTTCAGGATCGATCCCGCTCTGGCCTCCATGGTGTTCGTAAGCACCATCACCGATGTGTGCGGGTTCCTCTTCTTCCTGGGCCTAGTGGCGCTCCTGTTGCCACTGCTTTCATAAGCGGGGATGCGGAGCCCTTAGGGGCAGGCCGTATCTACACGGTAGTTGCTCAGGGTGACGGCTGACCAGACCCGGGTTGCGGTGTCACTTCGAAATTATCTCAAAAGGTGGTTCGATCCTTCGATACACTCAGGGCAGGCCCTTCGGCCTTGCTCCCTTCGATGGCAGGCAGGACAGGCAGGCTCACCAAGAACGGA
>JACZVB010000370.1 GCA_022572865.1 Chloroflexota bacterium
ATATCGGAGTAGTCGATTCTGGATACGCCTCTGGGACCGGCGACATCGTCATCGGAGGCCTCACCCCCGTGGAGTTGCTGGGCCTGATGCGGGAGTTCTCCGGTTCCTCCAAGATTGGTGCCCTGGATGTGGTGGAGGTGGCCCCCGCCCTGGACATAAGGGGAAGGTCGGAGCGGCTGGCCGCAGAGGCCGTCATCGAGCTCATCGCTCCCAGGGTCTTCGGGGCCTAGCCGGATAATCACGTAGTGGATATGCAATCTCCATATCCCGGTATGCCCGGCATCACCACCTTCCTGGGTCTCCCCGAGGGCGATGTGGAGCACCTTAAGGAGGGCATGGTGGCTATCGCCGGCGTATCCTACGACCTCTCCTGCACCTCCAGGATAGGCGCCAGGTACGGGCCCCGGGCCATAAGAGATAGCTCCCGCTACTATACCGGGGCATTCGAGAGGTCAGACCTGGTGGAGATCACTACCGGTGGCAGGATGAAGATGTCCAGTCGATTGAAGATACTGGACCTGGGCGACCTCAACGTATATCCTCTCGACTGGCCCAGGAGTGAGGCCTCCCTTCGCGACTCCATGTACCAGATGGCCCTCACCGGTGCGACACCCGTCATCCTGGGAGGCGATCATTTCATCACTTACCCCCTGGTCCAGGGATACGCCGATGCCATCAAGGAGAGGTCGGGGCGCAGCATAGGCTACATCCAGTTCTCCAGCCGGCTGGACCTGGGGGACGAGGACCCGGTCTGGGGCCGGGTGTGGCGGGGCGCTACCGCCCGTCGGATCCTGGATTCGGGGGCCGTCCCACCCAGCAACATGGTGTGGGTCGGCGTCAACGGCTACCTGCCCTCGGAGGACTGGGAGATGGCCCAGGAACGGGGGCTTTCAGTTTTCACCCTGAAGGATGTCAGGGAGCGGGGCATCCTGGAGGTGGCGGAACAGGCCGCCGAGATCGCCGGGGAGGGGTGCCAGGCCATCTACGTCAGCGTGGACTTCGATGTGCTGGACGGGGCCTACGTCCCGACCACCGGCTCGACCGGTTTCGACGGCTTGACCAACGTAGAGCTGCTAAAGGTGATGGACCTATTTCAGCGGACCAAGGTCGGGGCCCTGGACCTGACGGGGCTGAACCCCACCGTCAACATGACATCGGCCACGGGCCAGCGGTTTGGGGCCTGGCTGGTGATCCGGTACCTCAGTGGAAGCGCCCTGGCCTACCCTTAACCCATGAGACGCGAAGCATGAAAAAGAAAGGTGAGACACTTCAATTCTCTCAGCCCGCGACCTTCATGAGAGCGCCGCTGGTGGGCCTCGATGATATAAAGCCCGGCATGACGGTGATAAGCGGCGCGCCCCACAGCATGCGGGACCGGTTCGGCGAGAGGTACGGGCCCCGGGGCATCCGCGACTCGTCGATGCCCATTGCCGATAAGCTGCGGAATGCCGCGGAACAGGGTGTTGTAGACCTCTCCACCGGCAAGACCCTTCTACCTCCATCGGAGACCCGTCTGGTGGATGTGGGCGACTTCAACATGTATCCAGCCGACGTGTTGAAGACCACCGAGGGGATCGCCGGCGGGGTGGCGGAGGTGGTGGGGAGGGGGGGCTTCTCCGTTTGCCTGGGAGGTGACCACTACGTGGGCTACCCTTCCTGTCTGGGATACACCCGGGCCCTGAGGGAAGCCCGGCCCAACGCAAAAGTAGGCTACATCCACATCGATGGCCACCTGGACTTCGCCGATGGCTATGGGCCCTACGGTAGATACATGAACGGCACCAACGCCAGGCGGATCTCCGAGCTCGACGCCATAGTCCCCAGCAGCATGGTGTTCATAGGCATTCAGGGCCCATGTTATCTGGACCAGGTGGAGGATATAAGGCGGCTGGGGGGCACGATATTCACCAGCGAGGACATAGAGGAGATGGGCCCCGAGGCAGTTGCGAGGCGGGCCGGGGATCTGGCCATGAAGGGCTGCGACTACATCTACATGAGCTTCGATATCGACGTTATAGACGCCGGCTTCTCCGAGGGCACCGGCTCGGTGACCATGGGAGCGATGACCCCCATGACCCTCTTCAAGTTGCTGGGGCCCCTATCGGAGGTCCCTATCGGCTCCATGGACCTGGTGGAGACATCGCCGCCACTGGACCCGACCAGCCGGACTCCCAGGATGGCCGCCGAAGCCCTGCTGAAGCTGATCGCCCCCAGCGGGCTGGTCGAAGCCACCGATGACGACGGCGGGGCGGGCATCGACGCGCTGATAAGCGGATGGATACTCCAGGAGACGGGGACCTACACCATAAGGACCGAGTCGGTTCTACTGTCTCGGCAGGGTGCGTACAGGCTGGACGTGGCGCTGTTCGCACCCCCGACGCCGACGCCGACCCCGACGCCGACCCCGACGGCTACAGCCACGCCATCTGCGACCTTCACCGCCACGCCGTCCGGGACGGGCACCGCCACGCCCACACCAACACCGACGACGGG
>JACZVB010000371.1 GCA_022572865.1 Chloroflexota bacterium
TGAGGCCCGGGAGTATCATCTCCTTGAGGGCGCCGTCGGTGCTTATGGCCACGGCCCGAGCGTAGTCGGGTTTGCCTGTGCCTTCCATTATTCCGGGGATCTCTCTGAACTGGCGGCGCACCTCGCTGACCATGGCGTTGGCGGCCCTGCCCACGGCCTGAAGGGTGAGGGCGGAGAAGAGGAAGGGTAACAGGCCTCCTATGATCAGGCCGATGAGTATGGACGGGGCTCGTACATCTATGACGTCTATGTCCACAACCTGGGCATAGGCGGCCATGAGGGCGAGGGCGGTGAGGACGGCGGAGCCGATGGCGAACCCCTTTCCGGTAGCGGCGGTGGTGTTGCCCAACGAGTCCAGGGCGTCGGTCCTCTCTCTCACCTCGGGTGGCAGGTGGGCCTGCTCGGCGATGCCTCCGGCGTTATCGGCCACGGGGCCATAGGCGTCGGTGGCGAGGGTGATGCCCAGGGTGGAGAGCATTCCGACGGCGGCCAGGGCGATGCCGTACAGGCCGGCAAGCCAGTTGGCCAGCCATATCGCCACTACTATGGCGACTATCGGGACCAGGGTGCTGAGCATCCCCAGCCCCATGCCGCCGATTATGACTGTGCCCGGGCCCGTCAGGGCCTGGCGGGAGAGCCAGCGGGTTGGGAGATATTCGTATGAGGTGAAGACCTCTGTTGCGGTGCCGATGACCTGTCCCGTCACCAGGCCTACGACCACTACCCAGAAGAGGTTGAAATCCATGTCCATTACAGATATGGCTATGCCAGTGCCTATCAGGACCATCCCCCCGGCGGAGAATATACCGGTCCGGAGGGCCCAGAGAAGGCGGCTCATACTGGCGTCCTCGCCGATGCGCACCAGGAAAGTTCCCAGTATGGAGGAGAAGATGCCTATAGCGGCTATGAGCAGCGGGAGCACGAAGGCCTTGTCGTCGAAGTCTGTGGCCTCATCTGCGGCAAAGATGGTCGCTGCGGCCGCCAGGGAGATGGTGGCGATGAGGGAGCCTACGTAGGACTCGAACAGGTCGGCCCCCATGCCGGCGACATCCCCCACATTATCGCCTACGTTGTCGGCGATGGTGGCGGGGTTGCGGGGGTCGTCCTCGGGGATGCCGGCCTCCACTTTACCAACCAGGTCCGCCCCAACATCGGCGGCCTTGGTGTAGATGCCTCCGCCGACACGGGCGAAGAGGGCGACGGAGGATGCGCCAAAGCTGAAACCAGCGACTACGAAGGGGTCTTTGAAGACCCAGTAGAGGGCGGTCACGCCAATGAGCCCTACCCCCACCACCGTGATGCCCATGACTGAGCCGCTTGAGAAGGCCACCCGGAGCGCGGGGCTGAGGCCTCGCTGGGCCTGGGCCGTAGTCCTTACGTTTGCTCTAATGGCCACCGACATGCCGATGAGGCCCGTCAGGCCGGAGGCCACGGCCCCGGCCAGGTAGGATATGGCGGTGGCGGGCAGAGTCCGGTCTACGCCGTCTATCCGGTTCAGGACATCGGCATCTATGAATATCCACAGTACGGCGAAGATGATCAGGGCAAAGGCGGAGAGGACGGCGTACTCCCGTTTCAGGAAGGCCATGGAGCCCTCCTGAATTGCCGCTGCGATCTGCCTCATGGTTTCGTTGCCCTGGTCCTGGCGAAGGATGTACCTGATTAGGGCCAGGACAAAAAGCAGTGCGACGCCCCCTGCGATGAAACTGATGATGATTGCTTCCATCCGGTGATAACTCCTGAAGTGCCCGTCTCAAAAACCCTCGCCCCTTACTTTCCAGTCCTTCCCGTAAGGAAAGGAGGAAGGATGGGCATCCTGGCTGCGCGGGTTCTGAGATAGGGCGAAATTCAAAGGGAACTACATCGGCTGGGATTGTATAAGAGTTGGGGAGACGAGGTCAAGGGCGGCCAGCGTGGCTTTACTCAGCCGGCTTTGTCCTCGAGGGCCTTCTGGAGGCGGCGCATCTGGGACTCAAGCTCGCTCTGACGACGGGCCACCGTCAGGTCTCCCCTGGTCCTTTCGAGAACGCCCCGGACCATATCGGTGGTGCGCCTGAGGCCCGCGGTTATCCCGTCGGGGAAGTCGATGGTGGTGAGGGAGGTGTACAAGGCGTCCATGTAGTCGAGGACCTCCTCGCACCGGCCCACGTCCCCCTTTCGGAGGGGGTCCAGCAGGTGCCGCCTCATCTCCCCCACCGCCTCGCCCATCCCATTGAGGTAGGCGGGGTAGCCGACGCCCAGGTCATCGGGATCGGGGAGCGGGGCGCCCGAGGCCAGGGCCAGGGTGATGGCGGCCTCGGCGTGCTCCTTTTGGGCACTGTGGACGAAACCGGCGTGAAACACGTCGGGATGGTCTTTGAGGGCGCTTCCGGCTTCGGCTATGAGGGATCGGGCCCGTTCAATGAGCCGGCGCGCTTCATCGAACTCGCCCCTGTGGGTAGCTCTAATGGAGTTGGCGCAGTGCCTGATGGCATCGCGGGCTGCGGGAAGTC
>JACZVB010000372.1 GCA_022572865.1 Chloroflexota bacterium
GCTCTACTTCGCCTCGGACGAGTCGGCCTTTGTCACCGGGGCCACCCTTTTGATCGACGGCGGCCAGAGTGCAGCGTATAGAGACGTTCAGTGAGACACCGGCCGCGGCCATCTATACCGGCATGAAAGAGGGTATTTTATGAGACTATCAGGGAAAGTGGCCGTCGTCACCGGGTCCACATTTGGCATAGGCCGGGAAACAGCCCTTCTCTTTGCCAAGGAGGGGGCAAAGGTGGTCGTGTCGGGCCGGACAGTGGAGGCCGGCGAGCAGGTGGTGAAAGAGATCCAGGCCGATGGCGGCCAGGCCATCTTTTTCAGGGCCGACGTTTCGGTAGCCCGGGACATGAAGGACCTGATCGAGGCCGCAGTGAAATCTTTCGGCAAGCTGGATGTGCTGTTCAACAACGCCGGTCTCCTCACATATCAGGGTAAGGTCGCAGATGAACCAGAGGAGAGCTGGGACCTGGGTATTGCAGTCAACCTCAAGGGGGTGTACCTGGGTATCAAATACGCCGTCCCCGAGATGATTAGAAACGGCGGAGGCTCCATAATCAGCAACTCTTCCATGTGGGGCATAGCGGCAAGCCACCGGAGCGGGGGATCATATGCCGCTTCCAAAGCGGGCATCATAGGCCTGACAAAGCAGTCCGCGCTGGACTATGCCCCTTACAAGATCAGGATTAACTGCGTTCTTCCGGGAGACATCGCCTTCGTCGGGGCCAATCGGCCAAAGGAGTACTGGACCAGGCCCGAGGTCGTCCAGGAGCGGTCCGCACACCAGCCCCTGCCCAAGATGGGCGATACCAGGGACGTGGCCTATGCTGTCCTGTATCTCGCCTCGGACGAGTCCATGTTCGTGACAGGGTCCAGCCTTGTTGTAGACGGCGGCATGACCATCGCAGAGGTGATGGCCGGGAGAACCGCCCCGTCCTGAAGTCCCCTCTCGCCCCTCCCCTCATCACCAAGTCATCTTTTACCTGTTATTCTAATTAGCAGGACGATGTTAAGATCCCTCTCGGGTATCAGCCCGGCCCCCACCAAGCTATTGTCATGATCCGGCTACGCCCTGTGCCGATACTCCTGTTTATGGGAGGCCTGGCGCTGGCCGGCCTCGTCATGGCCTGTTCCTCAGGTACCGCCATTCCCGCCTCGGGGCCGCCACCCGAGCCGATAATCATAACGGTTCCGGACAATCCCACCGGGCCACCGGCCTTCCCCCCCATCCCCACACCCCCGGACCTGGACCTGTATGCCCTGGCCGGGAGCCTGATATTGAAGAACGGTGAGCCAGTTCCCCGGATTTCTCTCACCTTGTCTTCTGATCGGGCCATCGGAGACCGGCAGACCTTTTGGGTCATAGACCTTGACGCTCTGGAGCCGTTCCAGGTGACGGCCAGCCTGCGACACATAAGTCCCCACCTGTACATGTACGTCGCCGATGGGGCCAGTATCAAGGACTCGGACCTGGCAAGGGCCGCAGAGGAGTTCGAGGCAACCATCTATCCAGAGGTAGTCTCCCGCTTTGGACGGATATTCACTACGAACGAGGGTGAAGACGTCCCGATAACGGTGCTGAACGTCAACATTCCTGCGGTGGCGGGCTACTACAATCCCGGCGATCTACTTCCAAGGGTGATAAGGCCCTTCAGCAATGAGCGGCCGATGATCTACATGAACGCGGGCGCCGTCAAGCCCGGGACAAAGAAATACGCCGCTACCCTGGCCCACGAGCTTCAGCACGCGGCCCACGACGCCTCAGACTCCACCGAGGAGGTATGGATCAACGAGGGGCTCTCCGCTCTTGCCGAGGAGATCATAGACCCCAGTCCCCCCTGGCCCGACCTCTTCATCTCGGCCCCCGATACCCAGCTCACGGGATGGACGACGGAGCTTGGCGCATCCGGCCCCCACTACGGGGCGGCCCACCTCTTTGCAACGTATCTCGTGGAGCACTACGGCGGGGCCGACCCTGATACATCCATGCGGGTCCTGGCGTCCCAGAAAGAGGACGGAGTCGAGGGCATCGATGCCTATTTGAAGGCCCAGGGGTACGACGTCGGCTTCGACGGTGTGTTCAAGGAATGGGTCATCGCCAACTTCCTGGATGATCGAGTCGAGAGTGGATACAGCTACGCCAGCAAAGTCATCCGTCTACCTGCAACCAGACAAATCAGCGACTATGGCCGCTTCAAGGATAGTGTCAGCCAGTACGCTGCGGACTACATCCAGATCAGTCTGGGAGGCAGAGGGGCCCGAATCGTATTCCAGGGTTTCCCCTTCGCCAAGCTGCTGCCCAACGAAGCCCACAGCGGACGATGGCAATGGTGGAGCAACAGGGGCGACTCCATAGACTCGACCCTGACCCGAGAGTTCGACCTCTCCCGGGTCCGGGGGGCGACCCTCAACTTTTGGGCCTGGTACGATATAGAGGAGGACTTCGACCACGCCTACGTCCAGGTCTCCATCGATGGTGGGGCCACCTGGGA
>JACZVB010000026.1 GCA_022572865.1 Chloroflexota bacterium
GATATTCAGGGAGACGGCGGAGGCGCTTCGCCCTTATGACGGCCATCACATCGCCGTGTACGTCGCCGATTTCTCGGGGCCGTACAGGTTCTTGAAGCGTAGCGGCCTGATCACCGAGGAGTTCGCCAACCACCAGTTTCGCTTCCAGGACATCGTCAACCCGAAGACCGGGGAAAAGCTGTTCCAGCTGGAGCACGAGGTCCGCAGCATGCGCCACCCGATGTACCGTCGCAACCTGGTCAACAGGGACCCGGCCCAGTCCCTTGGGAGCTACGTACGGGGCCGCGACGCCTTCGCCCCGTAAAGGCAGGCACGGGGAACCCTCTTGGTGGCTCTATTCTAGTAGCTGGCTGCGGAAAACCGTGTCATAATGCCTACCCAGCATTAGAGATGCACTCGTGATTTGCTACCCACTGAACCATCCCCCTATTTCCCCCTTCCTTTTCTGGAAGGGGGAAGAGATTTGGGTGTGGGGGACACCCCCACACCCCCGTCATCTTTCCAGTCCTTCCAATGCGGGAAGGACTGACTCCCGACGAAACTCGACAGAACGGTACACTGATTGAGGATATTAGTTACTGGTTGGCTGGTACAGGCCTCTATTATCGACGCTCCAAGGACAGGGGCCGGGGGATAGCATCGCAACGGTCAGCACCTCTATCAACGGCCGGGTCACGGAAAGGGACGGGCTACCCGCGGACGAATAGCTCCCGGGAGAAGCTGGTGATAACCTCCGCTCCGCTTTCCGTCACTGCCACCGTTTCGCTGATTCCCACTCCGTATTCCCGGTGCTGGCGCATGGCTGGCGTGACGTGGAAAACCATGCCGGGACGCAGCTCTCGGGTGTCGTGATGCTTGAGGTCAATGATGTGCCCCTCGCCCCATGTTGGAGGGTAGCCGACCCCCAGGCTGTAACCGACCCGCTTGCGGAAGCTGGCCTCGTACCCTCGGGCGTCGATGACGGCCTGGCAGGCCGCCTGGACATCCTGGGAGAGGACACCCGGGCCCATGGCCGCGATGGTGGCCTCCAGGGCCTCACGGCAAGCCTCGTGCATTCTCCGAAGGGCGTCGGGCGCCTCACCGACGGCGGCGGTGCGAAATATCGGGGCCGAGTACCTGTTCCAAACAGCGCCTATCTCGATCATGACGGAGTCGCCCCGTTGCAGCCGCCGTCTGTGGAAAGTTGCGTGGGCTATACCCGCCTTCTCGCCGGAGGTGACGATGGGTGCGCTGCTGAAGAACTCGCTTCCTGCGGCCACCATGGCGCGATAGGACTGGGAGGCGACATCATTTTCGGTCACGCCTTCGGCTATGGCGTCCAGGGCGGAGCTCATCCCTGCCTCGGTGCACTGGGCCGCGATGCGGATGTACTCCAGTTCAAGGGGCGATTTGATCAGGCGGACGGTTTCCACGATGCCCGATCCGTCGCCCAGCTCCCCGCCCAGGGTTTGCTGGAGCCGCAGGTATGACTCCACGTTGAGAAAGGGACTGGTACGTTCGGCGGCCAGGCGTCGGGATGCCAGGCCTGTGCTGTCAAGGGCGTGAGCCACGGCGCTCTCCGGCTCCTCATGGTCCTGGTAGGTGTATATCCTGTCCAGCCAGGCAGTGGCCTCCGCCACCGGACGCTCCAGGAGCCGGACAACCAGGACGGGGTCCCCATCCTGGGGCACCAGAAGGCACTGGTAGTTGGAGTAACCCGCCGTGTTGTAGCCGGTGAGGTAGAAAAGGTTAGCGGGTGCGAAAAGGAGCAGCACCTCCACGCCTCTGTCCGTCATCCCTCGACGCACCGCCGCCAGCCGCCGGTCGTACTCCTCTCTGGGAAATGCTAGGCCGAAGCGCTCTCCTGGTCTCACTAAGATTCCCTCCTTGTCATAACAGTCCCATTCATCTGGTGAGGATGGGCGGCAGGATAACTGTATAGCCTTGCCAGGCGATCTACAAGTTTGGCCCTGTCCCCCCTGTTTCAGCATCGAGGGTAAGTCGAATCCGGCCTATGCGACAAGGGCCTAAGGGGCCGGGCTCCCACTTCCCCTGGCCTATCTACCGCGATATGATAGCCCAGCCCCGACCAGGTGCTACAGCAGGGGAGGACAAAGGTGAGCGAGGTTCATACACAGCTTCTCGAGCAGATAGACCGGGCCGAGATTGTCCAGCTTATGATGGACCTTCAGCGGTTCAGAAGCTTTTCCGGGCAGGAAGCCGAGGCGGTGCGCTTCCTGGCGGGCTGGCTAGAGGAGAGGGGGATGGAGGTGGAGCTGATCGATGTAGCCGATGAGCCGGGCCGCCCGGACCTGGTCGCCCGGCTGCCTGGGTCGGGACGGGGCCCGAGCCTCATGCTCAACGGCCACCTGGATATTGACCCGGTGCCCCTCAACTACCCCGGAGATCCCTGGGCCTGCTACGAAGAGGACGGCCTGCTCTATGGTCATGGCTTGATGAACATGAAGGCCGGCGTGGCAGCGCTGGCCTCGGCCGCCGTAGCCGTAAAACGGGCCGGGGTCTCCCTGACGGGCGATCTGCTGGTCACTGGGGTCGTGGGGGAGCTGCAGGGGGGCGTGGGCGCCTACGACCTTGTCCAACGGGGCGTCGTCGCCGACTACACCATCGTCTGCGAGCCCAGTGAGCTGGAGGTGCGAACGATACACTCGGGAGCGATCCAGATGCTCGTCCACGTTACAGGGGAGTCCGCCTGGATCGGGGTCCTCCATAGAGAAAAGTACGTCAATGCCATAGAGAAGATGACCAGGGTCATAGACGCTCTCAAGGAGGTGCGGTTCAGCGTCCCACTGAGGGATGATCTCGTGGGCCTGCCACGCATGGTCGTTGGGGGCATCATGGGAGGGCTGGGGCGTGACTACGGCCACGGGCGGCCGGCATACGTACCCGACTTTTGTACAATCATACTGGAGGTGCGCGGACTTCCAGGCCAGGACTGGGACCAGACCCGTGAGGATATCGATGTGGCGCTGAGGAGACTCCGGTCCCGGGACCCGGAGCTGCGCTATGAAATCGAGATGCCTCCCGCCACCTACGGCCCCCACTGGCACAGCATGAAGGTACCGGGGCATGGCATTGACGTCCCCACGGATCACGACTTCCCTCAGACGGTGCGCAGACACCATATAGAGGTCTTGGGCGCTGAGCCTGCCAATGTGGGGTTTCAGAATCCCGGCTCCTATGCCTGGACCGATGCCGGCCACTTCACCCGGGGCGGCTCACTGGCCATAATCTACGGCCCCACGACCAACCTGGTTCGAACCGTCGACATCGAAAAGGTTATGAACTGTGCACGAGTGCTGGCCCTGACCGCCACCGACATCTGCACCCGAAGCAAGTAGGTACGACCCCCTTTCGATATCAGCCCTCTCGCCGACCGTGCCGGCGGCAATGGCCTACTGTTCTTAACCCTGTGAAGTGATTGAGAGGCCTTGTTTCCCAGGCCCGGGTTAGCGTGGGTTATGACTGTGAAATGGAATTGGGATATACTTCCCGACGCACTGAGGCTCAAATAGGGGAAGGGCTGAAGGGCTGTTGAGGGCGCGTAAGCGCTAATACCTACAGCTGGATAAGAATGGGGCCTGTCCCCTCCATATCCAGCTCTAAGACGCAGAAGTGTATAAGCAAGATAGGAGAGACCTGACTATGAGCACTAGCCCGGCCAAAGCGGTAGACCGCTCTTACATTGTCGAGATGACTAAAGACCTGGTAAACATCCAATCGCCCACAGGCCAGGAAGCTGAGGCAGTCCAATATTACGCAGGCAAGCTCCGGGAGTTGGGTCTGGAGGTGGAGTTCCAGGAAGTGGAGGCGGACAGATCGAACGTCATCGCGCGGTATCGGGGCACTGGTGGCGGCAAGAACGTGCTCCTTTGCGGCCATTTCGATACCAGCACCACCCCGGCGGATGCGGTCTCGGGTTCGGGTCACGCTCCCAGCTACGTCGAGGAAGACGGTTGGGCCTATGGCCTTGGGATCTCCAACATGAAGAACGCCCTGGCTATCTACGCAGGGGCGACCCGGGCCATCATCGAATCCAAGACGCCGGTCAAAGGCGATATAGTGATCGGCGCCGTAATCGGCGAGATAGAAAAGGCGCCGGTGGATAAGTACACCGGCAAGGACTACCGGGGAGCCGGGTCCGGGGTCAGGTACATGCTGCACCACGGGGTGACCGCCGACGTGTGCATCAACGGAGAGCCAACCGGCATGCGGCTACAGCTGGGCAACACGGGATATATATTCGCACGTATCACCACCAAGGGAGTGCCTTCGCACACATACAGTAAGCACACGGGCATCGATGCCATCGCCAAGATGGAGGCGCTGCTCCCGAAGATCCGCAAGTGGGAGGAGACGTATCAGAAGCGCCACCCTCATCCCATCATGCTTCCTCTGATAGGGGTGGGCGCTATCGAGGGAGGCTTCCCCTTCAAGCCCAGCATCTGTCCCGCGCCCTTTTGCCACCTGTATATCCACATCACCACCATCCCCGGGACCAAACCCATGACCGTCTACCGTGAGCTGGAAGAGGTGCTAAAGGAGCAGGCCGCCAAAGACCCTGAGCTGGAGTGGGAGATCAAGTTCTACATGGCCAGCGACGGCTATGAAGTGCCTGATTCCTCACCCGTGGCCCGAGCCATACAGAAGAGCCACAGGGAGGTGTTTGGGCAGGACGTAATCTATCCGGAGCCGGCCCGGTACGCCGTGAGCAGCGATTGCTCTCCCATCTTTCAATACGGTATCCCCGGCGTGACCTATGGCGCAGGTGGGATCACGCCATCTGGGGTCTACAGCATGTACGACGGGGCGAAGGGTGAGGTGCTGGGTCTGGACAACCTGCACAAGATGACCCAGTCCTACGCCGTAGCCCTGGCCGATCTGTGCAACCAGCCGCCGGACTAGAGGTGGTTTCCAAAACCCTCTCGTATCGCTAAGTTTGAGCACGGCAACAAGGGGCGCAAATGACAACGTTGCAGGAGCGTTTGGACGGAGGAGAGGTGATTATCCTCGATGGGGCAATCGGCAGTGAGCTCCAGAGGATGGGGGTGCCCATGAATGCCGATGCCTGGAGCGCCCCGGGCCATCTGACCCATCCCGATGCGACGCGCCGCTTGCACGAGGAGTATATACAGGCTGGGGTAGACGTCATAACGACCAATACCTACTCCTCTGCCCGGCACAACCTGGAGGTAGCAGGCCTGGGTGACCGGACCCGTGAGTTGAACACCAGGGCCGTGACCCTGGCCCGGGAGGCCCGTGATAGTGCCGGGGCCACGAGGACGGTGTATATAGCCGGGGCGTTGTCCAACTACGGGGCATTCTCCGTAACAGTGGAACGCCCCGCTCCACCCATGGAGACCCTCAAGGCCAGCTACCGGGAGCATGCGGAGATACTGGCGGAGGCCGGTGTGGACCTGTTCGTTCAGGAGATGATCCGGGACATCCAGCAGGGCACGGCGCTGCTGGATGCAGCCCTGGCCACGGGCTTGCCTGTTTGGCTGGGATTTAGCTGCAGGACCGACGACGACGGAACGGTCAGATTCCGCCACAATCCGACGGACCTCACCTTTGCCGAGGGCCTGGATGCCCTGACGGCTATCGGAGGGTCTGCGGTCACGGTGATGCATTCGGATATTGAGGTCACTACCCCGGCTCTAAAGGTAGCTCTTGAGCGGTGGCAGGGGCCTGTGGGCTCATACCCCCACTACGGCCATTGGGAACGGCCCATCTGGCACTCTGAGGGGGCGCCATCACCGGAGGAGTATCTGAGACTGGCTAAGGAATGGGTCGAGATGGGGGTGCAGATCATCGGGGGGTGCTGCGGCATCGGTGTCGAGCACATAAGGCCGCTTAAAGAGGGCCTGTCGGCCCGGGCGCCGGCGAAAGAGAGTTCCTGACAGGCCCTGCCTGGTTGTATTCATGATATCTGCCAGCGGAGGATCGGGACCGACCGGCACACGACATCAGCCATCCTTCTCGGCCAGCATCATGAAGCGGGTGGCCAGGGGCTGGTCGGCCACCCGAACGTTACGAAATCCGGCCTCCACCAGCAGGTCCCGCAGCTGCCCCTGGGTTATCATCCCGCAACCTACCAGGGCCTCGTGGAGCTGCACCCCGGCCATCATCTGATACACGGGGTTGTCCCGGTAGCTGGCCGTCGAGTCGGGATAGGGCAGCTCCGATACCACCAGGACGCCTCCTATTCTCAGGGCGCGCAGGGCCTTGCTCAGGACGTTCAGGTAGTCCTGAGGCCCGCCGACTTCGTGGAGGGTCACGTTCATGGTCACCAGGTCGAAGGCGTTGTCATAGTCCATCGAGTTGGCGTCGGCGTTGCGGACCTGGACCCTGCCGGCCAGGCCCGCTTCCAGGACGGCGGCCCGGGCCAGGTCCACACTGGCGTCATCGTTCTCCAGGCCGACCACTCGAGAGGCGGGGAATCGGGTGGCGTAATGGACTATGGCAAAACCCGCCCCGGCCCCGATGTCGAGAATGGCCCCACCTTTCTTCAACCGGGCAAGGGTACCCGGGGCCTGGGGCAGGACGTGGTCTGATATGACGGTGCAGTCTGGTTTGGTCATGTTTTTCAGGGCCTCCAGCAGCCAGGGGTCGTGGTCGCTGCGAGGCCAGGTCTCGCCCGTCGGCAGGTATTTTGGAAAGGCCTGGAAGTCCTGGTAAAGGGCCGCGTTGAACTGTATGCGCCCGCCGAGGAACTGGGTATCCTCCTCGTTCAGTAGCAGGGACTGCATGTGGGGGGCCAGGCGGTAGCCCTTGGCCCGGTCCCAGTCCAGGAACTGGAAGGCGTAGGCCCCCCGGCACCAGACTCCGGTGTAGCGGGCATCGAAGCTGAGCCTACGGGCCAGGGGCCCTTCATGGATGCCCGAAGCCCCCGCCTCGACGATAGCCTGGAAAAGCCCGGTTTTCACCCCGATATCCGCTATCCACGTGGCCTGGTACCCCAGGATGTAATCAATTAGCTTCTGCCATTGTGACTGCTTGGTCGGGCCGTCATCAGCCATGTTTTCCTCCCGCGCGACCGAAGTTCTTCTGTGGCCGCAGGATACCCGAAGATACCAGTGGAGTACCCTGCCTTTTCTGTATTGAACGATTGAAGTAATCCGGCGGAAGGGTAATAATAACTCGAAACATTAGAAGGGATACAAAGATAGACCAATGTTCAAGATCGGTATAGATGTTGGAGGGACCTTCACCGACTTCGTGGTGGCCAGAGACGGGGAGTCGCCCCGGTTCTTCAAGACGGCCTCCACTCCTCAGGACCCCTCTGAAGGGGTGATGACGGGGCTAGAAGAGGTGGCTAAAGACTTCGGCATCGGCCCCGACACCCTTCTGGCCGATGCATCCCTCATCATCCACGGTACTACCGTGGCCACCAACGCTCTGGTGGAACGGAAGGGAGCCAGAGTGGGCCTGATCACAACGGAAGGGTTCCGAGACCTGCTGGAGATGCGGGAAGGGATGAAGGAGGACCGCTACAACCTGCGAATGAAGCCGATGGAGCCCCTGGTGCCCCGGTACCTGCGTATGGAAGTGCCGGAGAGGGTGCGCGCCAGCGGCAGGGTTGAAACTCCGCTAGATGAAGAAGCCCTTGACCGGGCGTTGGACCAACTGGAGGCCGAGGGAGTGGAGGCCCTGGCCGTCTGCTTTCTTTTCTCCTACCTGAATCCGGACCATGAGATGCGCGCCGCCGAGAAGATTGCGAAGAGATTCCCCGGCATGTATGCGTCAATTTCCAGCCAGGTGATCCCCCAGATCAAAGAGTTCGACCGGTTGAGCACCACCGTGGTCAACTCATACGTGGGCCCCGTGTTCGGGAAATATCTTGCCAACCTGAAAGAGCGGCTGTCGTCGTTCCAGCAGGCCCGGGACGTGCTCATCATGCAGTCCAACGGCGGCGTGGCCCCCATAGATGATTCCAGCCGGATGGCCGTGCGGGCAATACTGTCCGGTCCGGCAGGCGGTGTAAACGGAGCCGCCGCCTACGGCCAAATGCTGGACCAGCCCAACATCATCGCCTTTGACATGGGCGGCACCAGCACCGACATATCGTTGATCCAAAACGGCGTTCCCCACGTGACCACGGAAAAGTTCGAGGCCGGATGGAAGATAGCCGTTCCCATGATCGACATCCACACCATGGGCGCCGGGGGCGGCAGCATCGCCTCGGTGGGCCCCGGCGGCATACTCCGCGTCGGCCCCGAAAGCGCCGGAGCCGATCCCGGACCCGCATGTTACGGCAAGGGCGGCACCCTTCCCACGGTGACCGACGCCAACCTGGTCCTGGGCTATCTGGACCCCGGCAATTTCCTGGGAGGAGAGGCCAAGCTCGACCCGCAGCTTTCGGAAGGCGCCCTGGACGAGCATGTGGCTGAACCCCTGGGCCTTTCGACCGTCGAAGCCGCCCACGGCGTGTCGCGGGTGGTGTCCGCGGCCATCGCCGAGGGAATCCGCCTGATGTCGGTGCAACGGGGCGTCGACCCTCGCCATTTCTCCCTGCTGGCCTTCGGCGGAGCGGCCGGCCTCCAGGCGGCGGAGGTGGCCCGGCAGTTGGAGGTGGAGAAGGTGTACATCCCGGCGGCGGCCCCGGTCCTGTCCGCCTACGGCATGCTCACCACCGACCTGAAGTACGACTTTTCCCGGTCCTATCCCGCCAGCCTGAACGCCATCGACCTGGACGCCGTCCGTTCCATCACCGCCGAACTGGAGGCCCAGGGCAGGGCCAAGCTGGAGGCCCAGGGGATTGCCGGCGAGAACGTCGAGGTCACCCGTTCGGCCGACATGCGGTACCTGGACCAGGTCTACGATGTCAACGTTGCGGCCCCGTCCTTAGATCAGAACGATGGCCTGGTGCTGGAGCAATGGGCGTCGAACTTCCACCGGCGGTACCGGGAATTGTTCTCCTACCAACAATCAGAGCAGGAAATCAGGCTGATCACGCTGCGAGTCAACGTAGTGGGTAAGCTGGCCAAGACCGGGCTGCCCAGGCGTACCACAAGTGGCGCGGTAACGCAGGCACAAAAGGGGCTTCGCCAGATTTACCTGGGTGGGTGGCAAGAAGCGCCCGTCTTCGCTATGGACAAATTGCCCGCCGGTGCTCGGGTGCCGGGACCGGCCATTTTGGAGTCGGACTTCACCACCGTTCTATTGGGCGCCCAGGACGTGGCCATTGTAGACCCCTACGGCGGGATCGAACTCTTGGTGTCCGCTTTAGATGACGGCCCAAACCGCTCTGCCGGACCTGAACAAGAAACGCTGGACCCGGTGACCCTGGCGGTCATCGAGCACCGGCTGGAGTCCATCGCCCTGGAAATGACCGAGGTCATGCTGCGGACCTCCATGTCCCAGATACTCAACACCAGCCACGACTTCTCCACCGCCATCCTGGACGCCGAATCCCAACTGGTGGCCCAGGGCGAGGGGATTCCCGTCCACATCAGCGCCCTGCCCATCGCCGGAGCGGCCGTGCGGGACTACTTCGGCGACGACATCTCGGATGGGGACCTGTTCCTGCTCAACGACCCGTATTTCGGCGGCAGCCACCTGCCGGACATCACCGTCATCCGGCCCATATTCCATGAAGGGCGGCCTCTTTTCTACGCGGTAAACCGTGCCCATCACAGCGACATTGGCGG
>JACZVB010000373.1 GCA_022572865.1 Chloroflexota bacterium
GGCTGGGGCCTCTTCCCTTATCCCGCCTTTCACTTCCTCGGCCTGGACGGTTCCCTCAGCCAGTGGGGCCTCAGCCTCTGAATCCTCAGGGCGCGGGGCCGTATCCGGAGGAGAATCGTCAACAGGCGCTTCCTGCTCAGCCACAGAAGGTTCATCGGTAGCCGACTCTTCGACCTGCGAAGTCTCATCAGCAGTAGGAGTCTCGGGTTGCGCTGCCTCCACTGTGGCCGCGGCTGATACCTCCGAGGTTGGTTCTTCTTCGGTTGCCGTCTCTTCGACCTGCGAAGCCTCATCGACGACCGCCGTTGACACCGTAGCCCTCTTTCTCTTGGCACGCCTTCGGATGACGGGCTTGGGTAGCCCTATCCAGACCACACCCTCTGCCTCCTCCTTTTCAGCGACCTTCAGGCTAGCCGTTACCTGGGCTTCGTGGGGATGGGTCGAGTCCGGATAGGTCTTCAACCGACGCATCATCTGTCTGCCAAGTCGGTTATGGGGCAACATCCCCTTTACCGCATGCTCGATCACCCGGTTGGGGTGTTTGGCCAGCATCACAGCCAGGGGAATCTCTTTCAGTCCCCCGGGATACAGGGAATGACGGTAGTATATCTTTTGTTTTATCTTGTTCCCCGTGACCTTTATCCGCCTCGAGTTTATTATCACCACGAAATCGCCCACCAACATATGAGGGGAGTAGATCGGCTTGTGTTTGCCCTTGAGCAGGTGGGCCACCCTGACGGCCAACCGTCCCAGGGTCTGACCTGTGGCATCCAACACTTGCCACTGGGGCCTCAGGTCCGAAGCTTTTGGACTGTAGGTTTTCATCTGCATCGTTCCGTAAGATTAAAAGAGAATACGGCCTCAGGCCTCCAGGCTCACGGGCACCAGGCCTTCGACGCTGCTCAAGACGCTCAGGTCCAGATCGTTGTACACCACCTCTTCCAGGCAGAGACCTCTGGCGGGCAGCGTTGGACCAGCGCTTCCAGCCTTGGGACAGTCCATCAGACTCTCAAACTCCTCCACCATCTTTTTACCCAGCCCCACCTGCACCAGCTCACCGATAGTGCGTCGCACCTGGTGGGTCAGGAAGGAGTTGGCCTCGATCTCCAGGATCACCAGGCCATCATCCCTGGTTACCCGGGCATCCAGTACATTACGCACTGTGCCGGACTCTGGGGCCTCCGTTGGCCCACAGAAGGAAGCGAAGTCATGAGACCCGATGAGGCTCCTGCAGGCGGCACCCATCGCCTCCACATCCAGAGGCCTTCTCACCTGATGAGTGAATGAGCGCAGGATGGGTGAAGGGATTCTGCTGTTCAATATCGAGTATTTGTAGCGACGGCTATAGGCATCCCTTCTAACGTCGAAGCTATCGTGGACCTCCACGGCCCTCTTCACGGCTATGTCAGAGGGCAGATAGTAGTTCATGGCAACCACAAAGGCCTGGGATGACAGCCCGGGTCCGGCCATGAAGCTTACCACCTGGCCCCGGGCGTGGACTCCCGTATCAGTCCGGCCGGCCCCGGCCACCCTGGTCTTCTGCCCCGTGAGCTTCTCAAGGACCGACTCCAGCTCTCCCTGGATGGTGGAGCCGTTGAGCTGCCGCTGGAACCCCCGGTACCCGGTCCCTTCATATTCCACTATGAGGGCCAGCCGCCTTAGCTCAATCATTCGACCAGTTCCAGACGGACCATCGGAGCGGCATCCCCGAGACGAGGCCCCAGTTTGATGATCCTGGTATACCCGCCGGGCCTCTCGGAATACCGCTCGGCCAGCTCATCGAACACCTTGGCGACGACCTTCTTATCGGATACGAAGGCCAGCGCCTGTCGTCGGGCGTGGAGATCATTCCTCTTGCCGAGGGTGATGATCTTCTCAGCGAATCCCCTCACCTCCTTGGCCTTGGCCTGGGTGGTAGCCAGGTGCTCGTATCGCAGCAGGTCTGTGACCAGGTTGCGATACATGGCCAATCGGTGGCTGGTTTCCCTGCCCAGTGTGCGCCCAGCTATACGATGTCTCATGATGTTATCTTAACTCTGTTAAAAATCAGAATGTTATCTTAACTCTGTTACAGATCAGAATGTTATCTACAGTCTGTTACAAATCGGACGGTGGCGTAATCCAGTACTTCTGTTACCTTAGGACTCGGCGGCGGGTTTCTCCTCATCCTCCACCTCTTCGGCCACCAAGGTCTGTTCCTCCACCTCATCAACGGCCTCGGGAGCCTTCGCTTCCCCCTCCTCAGGCGACTCTTCCTCTCCCGTCGCTTCCTCCTCGGCAACCTCTTCTGGTGGGGGACCAAGGAGAACAAGGGCCCCGCCCGCCGGCCGCTGAACAGGTTCCTCTACAAGGCCGGCTTCGGCTTCAGGCGCCAGAAGGAACGTAGCGGCGAATATTCCGATAAACGCGGCACCAGTGAGAATCGCCACCCGCAAACTCTTGCTGTCGCGAAACTCGT
>JACZVB010000027.1 GCA_022572865.1 Chloroflexota bacterium
AGCCGGTGGAGTAGCCGGCACGGAGAGATCGCTATGGCATATGAGTTACCTGCCGGGTCCATGTACAAGTTTCAGCCTCCCGACTGACCTGGGGAGGCTGAAATGAGGTTGTGTTTCGGCAGGGCTGACGCAGGTTTGGGCTACACCTCGCGGAACTCTCCTTCCACCGTGTCCTCCTTGGGCCCTTCTCCCGAGTCGGGGCTGTCTTCATCGGTGGGGCTGGGCCCTTCATCCGTAGGTCCTTCGGGCTCCGGGACATCGGGGCCTGGGGCCCCGGGTTGACCGTATACGGCACTGCCGATCTTCTGGACTGATTCCTGGAGCTCCTGAGTGGCGCGTTTGATCTGCTCCGAGTCCCCTGACTGGAGGGCGGAGCGTACCTGGGCCACCTTGCCTTGCACCTCGCTCTTGATATCCTCGGGGATCTTGTCGCCGTGTTCTCGCAGGGTCTTATCCGCGGTATAGGCAAGGGAGTCGGCCGCGTTGCGGGCCTCCATCTCCTCCCGCTTCTTTCGGTCCTCCTCGGCGTGTATCTCCGCCTCCTTGACCATCCGCTCCACTTCTTCTTTGGCCAGGCCAGAGCTGGCGGTTATGGTGATCTTCTGCCCTTTTCCCGTGCCCTTGTCCTTGGCCGAGACGTTGAGAATGCCGTTGGCGTCGATATCGAAAGCCACCTCTATCTGGGGCAGACCCCTGGGGGAGGGCAGAATCCCATCCAGTAGGAACCGGCCGATGGTCTTGTTTTCGGTGGCCATGGGGCGCTCCCCCTGAAGCACGTGGACGTCTACGCTGGGCTGGTTATCGGAGGCGGTGGAGAAGGTCTGGCCCTTGGAGGTTGGAATGGTGGTGTTCCTGGGTATGAGAGCCGTCATGACTCCTCCCAGGGTCTCGATGCCTAGGGTCAAGGGAGTAACGTCCAGGAGGAGTATGTCATGGACCTCGCCCTTGAGCACCCCGGCCTGAATGGCGGCGCCCACCGCCACCACCTCGTCGGGGTTCACCCCTTTGTGGGGCTCCAGCCCGAATATCTGCTGGACCTTCTCGATCACTGCGGGCATCCGGGTCTGGCCGCCCACCAGCACAACCTCCTCGATCCTCGAGCTGTTGAGGTCGGCGTCCTGTATGGCCTGGCGGCAGGGGCCCTCGGTCCTATCGACGAGGCCTCCGACCAACTGCTCCAGCTTGGATCGGGAGAGGCCTATGTTGAGGTGCTTGGGGCCGCTGGAATCGGCGGTTATGAATGGAAGATTGATCTCGGTCTCCAGAACTGTGGAGAGCTCGCACTTAGCTTTCTCGGCACCCTCCTTGAGCCGCTGGAGGGCCATTCTGTCCTGCTTCAGGTCGATCCCCTGGTCCCGCTTGAACTCCGCCACCAGCCAGTCGATGATCCTCTGGTCGAAGTCGTCGCCGCCCAGGTGGGTGTCTCCGTTGGTGGATTTCACCTCGAAGACCCCTTCCCCGATCTGGAGAATGGATACGTCGAAGGTCCCGCCCCCCAGGTCGTAGACGGCGATGGTCCTTTCCCCTTCCTTGTCCAGGCCGTAGGCCAGGGCCGCCGCGGTAGGCTCGTTGATGATGCGCAGCACCTCGAGGCCTGCGATCTTTCCGGCGTCTTTGGTGGCCTGGCGCTGGCTGTCGTTGAAGTAGGCAGGGACGGTGATAACTGCTTCGGTTATGGCCTCACCCAGCTTGGCCTCGGCGTCTTCCTTAAGCTTTCTAAGGATCATGGCCGAGACCTCGGGGGGCGAGTAGGTCTTGTCTGCCATCTGAACGTGAGCATCGCCATTAGAGGCCTTGATGATCTTGTACGGCAGGAGCTTGGTATCCTGCTGGACCTCGGGGTCATCGAATTTCCGCCCCATGAGGCGTTTGATGGAAAAGACCGTGTTGTCGGGGTTGGTCACCGCCTGCCGCTTGGCCGTGGTGCCGGTGTAACGCTCACCGCTCTTGGCGTTGACGGCCACCATGGAAGGGGTGGTGCGAGCGCCTTCGGCGTTCTCGATCACCTCGGCCTCCGAGGCTTCCATCACCCCCATACAGGAGTTGGTAGTCCCCAGATCGATTCCTAATACCTTGGACATTTGCTGCTACCTCCGTTGCCTCCGCCTGTGAAGTCGTGTTCCCTGGTGGTTGGTGACTGATGCCACGTACGTTCCTCACCAGAAATAGATCTGCCAGGCCTGAATAGTTAATTTATTGCGACTCCAGCATCGCCAGCATCTCCTTGACGGACTTGGTCAGACGCCGCCTGACCGGATGATGGTCGGCTAAGAGCCTTATCTCTCGTTCAAGGCCCATGAGTCTTGAGCGGAGGCTCAGGGCCAGGTCCACCCCCGCCAGGTTGAGTCCTACTTCGTCAACCAGATACTTTATCATTTTTAGTAGGGCTATGTCCTCATCGGAGTACATTCGAAGCATACCGCTTCGGGAAGGGGCCAGCAGGCCTACCCGTTCATATTTGCGTAGGGTTTGCGGGTGCATGCCGGAGAGCATGGATGCGACCCGCATTATATAGACTCCCCTTCGTTGCATGATACGATGCTCCTATGGGCTTCCGTAGGCTGCCGGAAGTGGTTCGAGTCATATTATGGCAGTTGATACGCTGCGTGTCAAACCACTCACTGATTCAGGCCGGTTGCCTGGTCTTGGACCTGTTGCCCTTGACACGAGTTGTCACCCGACAGCGGTGACGTTAGTAGGATGATACCACCGACCCGGTGGTATACTTGTCATAATGAGTGGGTGTGCTGGAGGGCCAGTGCTACCCTTGGGCCGACGGCCCCTCGTCTGTGGATGAGGAGTGGCCATCGCTCCTCTCGCCGTGGTCCCGGGCCGAATTCTGGGAGTCCAGCCGATTCTTCGAGACATGACCCGGTCGAGAAGAGATTCAGCGACGTTATATCGTTATGACCTTTTCGTTAGCTGACCGCGCACGTCGAAAGGTCCGAGCTGCTTCGGAGCGCTTGAGGCGCAGGTTCCTGGTAGTGCTGCTGGCGCGCACCTTCCGGGAGCTATCGGACGATGACGCCACCCACATGGCCGCCGGCGTTGCCTACTACGCCCTGTTCTCCCTCTTTCCCCTGCTACTGGGCCTGATCGCGATCCTCGGCCTGGTTATAGACTCCGAGACGTTGCGGGTCGAGATTACCGGTTGGACTGCCGATAACCTTCCCGGGGCCGGAGAGTTCATTGCCGATAACATAGATATCTCAGTGGGCCAGTCCGGGTCCCTGGGCGTCATCTCGATTATCGGCCTCATATGGGCCGGGAGCGCCATCTTCGGCGCCATTAGCCGCGCCGTAAATCGGGCCTGGGACGTGCATGAGGACCGGCCTTTCTACGTGGCCAAGGCCCGGCAACTCGTAATGGCCCTGGGCGTGGGGATACTGTTCTTCCTGGCCCTTGCCAGCGCTTCTCTGGCTCAGGCCGCCGATCGGTTCGCCGAGGTGGATCTACCGCTTCTTGGACTGGCTGACGAAGCCATCGGAGTGGTGCTGTTCCGGGGCACCTCCTTCTTGTTTAACCTGGCAATATTCCTTGTCTTGTACAAATTCTTACCCAATACCAGGACCTACTGGCGGTATATCTGGCCCGGCGCCCTGGTAGCCACCCTTCTGTTCGAGGCCGGCAAGGACGTATTCGTTTTCTACGTGGAGAATTTCGCCAGCTTCAACCAGGTCTACGGCTCCATCGGCTCGGTCATCGCCCTCCTGTTCTGGGCGTACCTGAGCGCCTTGATTCTCATCTTTGGGGCCGAGCTGAGCTCGGAGTATGGAAGGATGCGGGAGGGCGTGGAGAGAGGTGCCCTGATTCACCCCCCGCCAGCGGCCCGGCCCGACCAACAGGCCAGGAGCTGAACTCCCGCCCGCCGCCTGATGCCCTCCCTCAACGGTTAATGACACGCTGCGCCGACCTACTGCTTTGATCACTTCTTCGGCCTGGCCCGTGGCCTGATGCCCTCTCTGGCCTCTCCCCTAACGGCTGATACCGTGCTGTATTACCCCACTGCTCCGATAACTTCTTCGACCTGGCGCGTGGCCTGGCAGATGGTTTATTCTTAAGCTCGTGATAGACCTTCGCCAGCTAAATGAAGAGATAGTCGCCTGCACCCGCTGTCCCAGGCTTGTCCAGTTTAGGGAGGAGGTGGCCCGTAAGAAGCGCCGGATGTATATGGACTGGAATTACTGGGGCAGGCCTGTCCCGGGTTTCGGCGATGCGTCCGCGAGGGTGCTGATTCTCGGCCTCGCCCCCGCGGCCCACGGGGCCAACCGCACGGGGCGGATGTTCACCGGCGATAGGAGCGCCGACTGGCTCTTGGCGGCCATGTGCAGGTACGGTTTCTCAAACCGGCCCTCCTCCCGCAGCCGGGATGACGGCCTCGCCCTGACCGACGCCTACATCACCGCGGTCCTTAGGTGTGCGCCCCCGGCCAACAAACCCGTCGCTGAGGAGCTGGCCAACTGCCGGCCTTACCTACTGGCCGAGCTTGATATCTTGAGCAAGGTACAGGTGGTGCTGGCCCTGGGGAAGATCGCCTTCGATGGATTCCTCGCCGCCTGTCCCGACCTGTCGGGATCGCCTAGGCCCAAGTTCGGCCACTGTGTGGTCTACCCGTTACCCTCGGGCCTCACTCTGGTGGGGTCCTACCATCCCAGCCAGCAAAACACCCAGACGGGGAGATTGACCCGTGAGATGTTCGACTCGGTGTTCGAGCGGGTCCGGCGGCTCCTGGAGGCCTAGAGCTGACTTGCCGGTCCCTCCAATTCTCGTTCCTCGCCTTGCGGCCCTTCCAGGCGTCCCTGTATAATTCCATCATCCTGTCACCACAAGGGCGAGGCCAATACCCATGACCCACGGCAATCTTTCCACCTTTCCGACTACCACCGAGATCAGCCCTCAGAACCACCTGGTCATAGGAGGCTGTGACCTGGTGGACCTGGCCCGGGAGTTCGGCACGCCCCTTTACCTCTTCGACGAGGATAGCCTTCGGCGGAAGTGCGCCGAGTTCAGGGACGAGTTTACCCGTCTATACCGGGATACCCTGGTCGTATATGCCTGCAAGGCCTACGTCAATCCGAGCCTCGCCCGGATATTTCAGGAGGAAGGCCTGGGTCTAGATGTGGTGTCAGGCGGAGAGCTGGCCATAGCCCAGGCGGCGCAGTTCCCTCCGGAGAGGGTCTATTTTCACGGCAATAACAAGGGGCCCGAGGAGCTGGACCTGGCCCTGGGCTGGGGGCTGGGAAGGGTGGTGGTGGACAATTTCTATGAGCTAAATCTCTTGAACGACATAGCCGGGAAGAGGGGTCGGGCCCAGGATATCCTGATTCGGGTGTCCCCGGGGGTCGATCCTCACACCCACAGCCACACTACCACCGGCATACTGGACAGCAAGTTCGGCATACCCATCCATGAGGGCCTGGCCGAGGCGGCCATAAAGGAGGCCCTGGCGGCTCCCAACCTGAACCTGCTGGGGTTGCACTTCCACCTGGGCTCGCCCATCTTCGAGCTTGAGCCTTACCGGCAGGCGATAGACATCACCATGACCTTCGCCGCCGAGATGCAGGACAAGCACGGCTTTCAGCTGAAAGAGCTGAGCCCCGGGGGGGGCTTCGCCATCCAATATACTGCCGACGAGCCACCTCCCACCGTCGCCGAGTACGCCTCGGTGATCACCTCCGCCATAATGGAGCACTGCAAAGAGCCTGACATGCCACCGCCCAGGCTGGTCGTCGAGCCGGGCCGGGCCATCGTTGGCCAGGCGGGAGTGGCCGTGTATAAAGTGGGCTCAACCAAGGACGTGCCGGGTATTCGAAGATTCGTGTCCGTAGACGGCGGCATGGGCGATAACATCCGCCCTGCCATCTACGGCTCCCGATACGAAGCCATGGTCGCCAACAAGGCGGGAGACCCTGCCCAAGAGCGGGTCACCATAGCGGGTAAGTTCTGTGAGTCGGGAGATATCCTGGTGAAGGATGTGGACCTTCCTCATGCCGAGGCAGAGGACCTTATAGCCATCCCGGCCTCGGGGGCCTACTGTCTTTCCATGGCCAGCAACTACAACGTCGCCCCCCGGCCCCCGATTGTCCTGGTCAAAGGCGGGTCCGCCCGCCTCATTCGCCGCAGGGAGACCTACCAGGACCTGATGCTTTGCGATCTGTGAACACGACACAGGAGGCCCTGCCCTCTACAGGCATCATAGGCCACGCAGGGGCCCTCTCCCTGCTTGACCGCAGCCGGGAAGCAGGTCGTCTCGCCCATGCCTACATTTTCGTTGGGCCCCGACACGTCGGCAAGATGGCCCTGGCCCTGCATCTGGCTAAGGCGGTGAACTGCCAGGGTGAAGGCCGCCGCCCCTGCGACCTGTGCTCCCAGTGCCGGCGCATCGGGTCGGGCTGGCACGTCGATGTCCAGGTGATAGATACCTCCTCGGAAGGCGAATCGGATGAGGACAAGGCTGACAAGACCAGGATTGGTATAGGTAAAGTGAGGGGGCTTCAGCGGCAGGTCAGCCTGCGCCCCTACGAGGGGGTCTGCCGAGTTTTCATAGTGGACGGGGCCGAGCTCCTCACCCACGATGCAGCCAACAGCCTGCTCAAGTCCCTGGAAGAGCCGCCTGAAGGCGTGCTGTTTGTCCTACTGGCATCGGACGAGACCTCGGTGCTCCCGACCATCCTCTCCCGGTGTCAGAGGATCGAGTTGAGCCCCATGCCCACCGATGACCTGGCCCAGACCCTGACCTCCCGCTACGAGGTCCAGGAAGAGAATGCCCGGCTGATCGCCAGGCTCTCTAGAGGGTGCACGGGCTGGGCCATATCCGCAGCGCAGGATGACTCGGTCCTGGGGGGCCGGATAGACTCCCTGGACGTCCTCATAGAACTGGCGGACGCCGACCTGGAAGGACGCTTCCAATATGCTTCCAAGTTATCCCAGCTCTACTCTAGTGATAGACAGGCGGTCCGAGACCTCATGGACCTGTGGGCTTTGTGGTGGCGTGACCTCATTCTGACGGGGGCCGGCCAGGGTGATGTGGCGACTAATCTGCATCGAAATGATAAGCTGGAAGAGCAATCACTGCGGTATTCCCTGGAAGCCATCCAGATGTTCATCAAAAGGATAAAGGAGGCCCGGGACTACCTGGAACGGAACGTGAACCCCAGGACTGCGCTGGAGTGGTTGATGCTCGGGTTCCCCGAAGCCCAGACCTCCGGTTAATGATGGAGAAACGATGTCCCCGATAGCTGGAATACGATTGGAGAGATCGGGCCGGATGCTTTACTTCGATGATGCCGGCCTGAACATCGATGTCGATGACTACGTGGTGGTGGAGAAGGACGGAGAGGAGAAGGTGGGGCGGGTGGTCATAGCGCCCAATCAGCTACTGATCAACCAGTTGAGAGAGCCTGTGCCCTCCCTCAGGAGGATCGCTACACCGGAAGACCTGGAAAAGAGCGACGCTTCGCATCCCAGGCCCTGAACCTGCCTCAGGCAGGCACGAATTTTCGCCACTCGATTCGCACTTCGAGATAGAAGCCCAGGTCCCGATACCTCTTGGAAGGCGGGGCCTTCGGCACCGTGAGCAGCTTCATCCCCGCCTGTGCCGGGGTCCTTCCCGCTTTTCTCAAGTTACAGGGCACGCAGGCGCTGGCCACGTTATCCCATGTGTGGGTTCCTCCCAGCCGCCTGGGCATTACATGGTCAAGGGTCAGGTCCTTGGACTGCTTTCTGCAATACTGGCATAAGTATGCGTCCCGGATGAACACCTCGCGGCGAGACAACTTGGGCGGCAGCATCGGGCGCTTCACCATGTGGCCGAGTCGAATGACCGACGGGAGTTCGAAGAAGGAGGAAGCGGTGCGAATCTCGCCCCGGCCGTTTTCCAGGGTTTCGGCCTTACCCTTGAGTAGCAGCACTATAGCTCGCCGAAAGTTGCAGACATTCAGTGGCTCGTAGTTCTGGTTGAGGACCAGTACGGCTCTGTTAAGGGCTATCAGACGAGTCATTGTGAATTCGAGTCGGGAAAGTCCATCACCCACAAATCACGATTCATACACTGGCGATTCCACTGGTAAGACACCCGCCAAAATGCCTGGAGATTTATACTCCTCGCCTCTGATTGGGCGCAATTCTATCACAAAGGATTCCGTTGCGGAAGCCATCGCCTCGTCTGCATGAGATCGACCAGAGGTGACGCCTCACCCGCTATCTTCACCACCCCCTCCGAGAGAGGTGAGCCTACTGGCCCGGATGTATCCCCGGTGCCACATCACCACCGTCAAATAGATGGCGCCGAAGGTGTATCCCCCGATGATATCGCTGGGCCAGTGGACCCCTAGATATACTCGTGAGGTCCCCATGCTCAGTATCAGCCCGATCAATATCACCTGGAAGAATCTCCGGGCCCACCGAGGCCCCAGGTCAAGATCGGAGATGTACAAGATCAGTAGGCCGAAAAAAACAGATGCAAAGACGGTGTGACCGCTGGGGAAACTGTTGCTGCTAAGACCCTTGGGGGCTTTCATCAGTATCTCAACTGGCCGGGGCCTGTCTACCAGTTCCTTGACAAACCAGTTCAGGGGGGTGCTTCCGGCGGTGATCAGCACCATGTATGCAGCATCGGCCCGACGCCTCAGGGCCCAGAGTAATACGACCACTGCCGTCGTCATCACAGCGGCCGGAAGCGAGTCCCCCAGGACCGAAACCCCGTCCAGGAAACCGCCCAACAGGGGGATGGACAGGGACTGCACCCATTCGGCTATGGGAAGATCGCCAGGGAAGCGTTGGTACTGGTGGGCGGAGATGGACAGGCCGATACCCGTGACAAGCAGTGCGCCTATGAGGAGGCCCACCCTCGTCCCGGCAAACGGTCCATTCAGGCACCAAAGTGGTCCGGCTGCTGGCTGTTGTGGCTTGGTGCGGAACATCGATTCCCGCGATTATCACATACCTTTCGTGGTGGTACAATTCAGGGAGCTTACCCCTTTCGTTAACCAATGGCGCTAGTTTACGCAGCGTCCACAACCTATTCCAAGGCGATTATTTCATGTCATTCCGAGTCCTTACCATTCGGGAAGGGCGAGGAATCCGGGGCGGGGCCCTTCCTTTCTTTTTCTTACCTTTCTTGACCCGTATCCAACCCGTATCTACAATGGGGTGAGGAGTAAACAATGCTGGAGATACTTTCCGAAAAAATCGCGGCGGTTCTGAAAAAGCTGGAGGGCAAGGGCCGGCTAACCGAGGAGTCGGTGGACGCGGCCCTGCGAGAGGTGCGCCTGGCCCTCCTGGAAGCAGACGTGAACTTCAAGGTCGTAAAGCAGTTTGTCAGTAAAATCAGGGAGCGCTGTATAACGGCTGAGGTCCTGGATTCCCTGACCCCCGCTCAGCAGGTGGCGGCTATAATCCACGAGGAGCTCACCGCCATCCTTGGGGGTGGCGACCACGAACTGGAAACCCCGGAGGAGAGGCCCGGGGTGATCATGCTGGTGGGGTTGCAGGGTTCGGGTAAGACTACGACGGCGGCGAAGCTGGCCCTTCACCTCAGGCGGTCCGAACAGGCCTCTATCATGGTGGCGTCAGACCTTCAGAGGCCCGCCGCGGTGCAGCAGCTAGAGATTCTGGGCAAGCAGTTAAA
>JACZVB010000028.1 GCA_022572865.1 Chloroflexota bacterium
GAAGCTTCTCACCACCAAGGCCGAGCGGAGCATCCCGATGGAATACACGGACCGCCCGATCCCCAGGCTACTGAAGATACTATTCCCCATCGTTGTGCTGATCATCGGCGGCCTCCTGGCGCCCAAGGCAGCCCCGCTGCTCACCATGTTTATGTTCGGCAATCTCCTAAGGGAATCGGGGGTGGTGGACAGGCTGTCCAACACCGCCCAGAGCGAGCTTATAAACATAGTCACAATTCTCCTGGGACTGGTCATCGGCTCGATCATGACGGGCGATACCTTCTTACAGCTCTTCACCCTCAAGAGTCTGGGCCTGGGGCTTGGGGCCTTTGTTATAGGCACCTCGGCCGGAGTGATGTTCGGTAAACTGATGATGGTGGTCTCGGGCAGGAAGATCAACCCGCTGATCGGGGCGGCCGGGGTGTCGGCCGTGCCCATGGCTGCCCGTGTCGTGCAGCGAATGGGACAGAAGGAGAGGCCGGATAATTTCCTCCTCATGCACGCCATGGGCCCCAACGTGGCGGGGGTAATCGGCTCAGCCCTGGCGGGTGGTGTCCTTCTGTCCCGGGTTCCGGCCCTGGCCGGATAGCCCGGTAGATGGAGGAGACTCGAACAGGGAGGTGAAGATGGTCTCGGAGCACCTGGCCCCCGACCTCATCGGCGTCAACGGCAATATCATAACCGTCGATCCCTACCAGCCCAGGGCCCAGGCCGTCGCCATCAGGGACGGTAGTTTTGTGGCCGTGGGAGACAACGACGATATCAAAGCCCTGTCTGGCCCCGGCACCAGGGTCCTGGACTTCGGCGGGAAAACCGTAGTCCCCGGGTTCATCGACGCCCACATTCACGTTCTCTACAGCGGCATTCGCCACATCCTGATGGCCGACTGCGCCCTGCCCTCCATAGGAGAGGTCCAGGAGGCCCTGCGTCTCAGGGCACGGGGCAAGCCTGCGGGAGAGTGGGTGCAGGGCTTCAAGTTCGACGACACCAAGACCAGAGAGAACCGTTTTTTAAACCGGAGCGACCTGGATGCGGTAAGCACCGTTCATCCCCTCCTGGTGTCCCACAGGGCGGGGCACGTCTACTACACCAACTCCAGAGGCCTGGAGGTGCTGGGAGTCAATAAGAACACCCCGGACCCTCCCGGAGGCAGATATGGACGGGACCCGGCCACCGGCGAGCTCGACGGCGTCCTCTACGAGACCGCAGCGGACAGAATCAGATTCCAGCTTCTCTCCCTGGTGGACCCGGATGTGCGCCGGAAGGGGCTTAGCACCATCTGCAAGATGTTCACCGCCGCAGGCCTCACCTCCGTTCACGATGCCCTGGTGACCAGCGATGACGTGGGAATCTATCAGGAGGCCTGGGAGAATGGTGACCTGCCACTCAGGGTCTACATGCTGATCCACTACAACTCCTTCGCCGGGTTCCGGGAGTCGGGCCTGAGGACCGGGTTCGGCGACGAACGCCTTCGAGTGGGCGGCGTCAAGATGATCGCCGACGGCGCCATCGCCTCCCGGACAGCCTATCTGTCCGAGCCCTATGAAGGTTCCACGGACGACTGCGGAATCAGGGTCATGGACCCGGAGGAGGTGGAGCGGAAGGTGATGGAGGTCCACAAGGCGGGGTATCAGGTGTGCATCCATTCTAATGGTGACGCCACTATAGACATGGTGCTGACCGCATACGAAAAGGCCCAGAAGGCTTACCCTCGCCCCGATACACGCCACCGGCTTGAGCACTGCACCCTGGTCAATCCATCCCTGCTGAAGCGGATGAAGAAGATGGGCTGTGTGGCTACCCCCTTCTGTACCTACGTCTACTACCACGGCGAGAAGATGCACTTCTACGGCGAGGAACGGGCCAAGTGGATGTTTGCCCAGCGCTCCTTCCTGGACTTCGGAGTCGTCGCGACGGGGGCCACAGATTATCCCCCCGGCCCCTACGAACCGCTCCTGGGCATCCAGAGCTGTGTTACCAGGACCGATAGCAATGGCAATGTATGGGGCGAGAACCAGAAGGTCTCAGTGGAGGAAGCCCTCAAGATATATACCATGCACGGCGCCTACGCCTCCTTCGAGGAGAACCTGAAGGGCTCTATTACCGCCGAGAAGCTGGCCGACCTGGTTGTCCTGGGCTCCGACCTCACCGCCGTCGACCCTCATACCATCAAGGACATCCCCGTGGAGCTGACCATGGTGGGGGGTGAGGTGGTCTACGAGGCCTAGACTTCCCGGACTATCCCATCCATAAGGAGGAGGGCGTGAGCGAAAAGCTGCAGGGAAAGATAAGCATCGTCACGGGCGCCGCATCCGGCATCTGCCGGGAGACCGCGCTCCTATTGGCCCGAGAGGGCTCCAGGGTTGTCGTGGCCGACGTGGACTCGGTAGGGGGAGAGGAGACGGTCGCAAGGGCCCAGGGCCAGGGGGGAGAGGTGCTTTTCATCCAAACCGATGTCTCCCGGCCCGACCAGGTACAGGCCCTGGTAGACAAGACCCTGGACGCCTTCGGCAAGCTGGACGTTCTGGTCAACGGGGCTGCTCGCCAGGTGCCGGCGCCGCCCCTGGCGGAGGTCACCGAGGAGGAGTGGGACCTGGTTATGGACATCAACATCAAGGGGGTCTTTCTCTCCTGCAAATACGCCATCCCTGCCATGCTTCGAGGGGGCGGGGGTACGATAGTGAACGTAGCGTCCTCCGTAGTCCTGAGGGGCGGCGCCTTCTCCCTTCCCTATGCCGTAAGCAAGGCCGGCGTGGTCCAGTTGACCAAGACCGCCAGCAGCCAGTATTGCTCTCAGGGCATAAGGGTCAACTGCGTCATCCCCGGACTCATCGACTCCCCGGGTGCTGAGAGGGTCGAAGGACGGTTGGGGACCTTCGACCAGGTGGTGGCCTCGATTCCCGTGGGCCGGGTCGGCCAGCCCGAGGATGTAGCCGGCCTGATACTGTACCTGGCTTCCGAGGACTCTTCCTACGTATCCGGTTCCTGCTTCGTCATCGACGGCGGCCAACACGTCAAGTAGCCGGGTTCTCAGGGAACTGCATCACACATCACTTCACAACGTAACGCAAGAATAGTTCCCTTGTTTAGGCTGGTTGAGAAGACATGAGCCGTATCGTTTCTGCTCTTGCCCTATCTAAAGACACTCCGAGAGATTCTAATACTCCCGCTGCAACGCCGTCTCCCTCTCGCAGGATACCTATCAGAAGGTGCTCGGTGCTGATGTAGGAACGCTGGAGCTTTTTGGCTTCGTCTACGGCCAGTTCTATCACCTTTAAGGACCTGGGTGTGAGGGCGATTTCACCGATGGAGCTTTTCTCGCCATGTCCGATGATGAACTCTACGGCGGACCGCACCTTGTTGAGCTGGACGCCGAGGTTGACAAGGACCTTGGCCGCTACACAGTCCTGCTCCCTGACCAGTCCCAGAAGGATATGCTCCGTGCCTATGTAGTGGTGATTGAAATTCCGAGCTTCTTCCTGGGCGAAGTCGAGCACTGTTCTTGCCCGCTCGGAAAACTTCGCAAATCTAGGAGAAGTGACCTTATCTTCTTCCTGTTCCTGTAGATTGATAGGTTCTGACTCCTCAACAACTTCGGCAAAATATATGAGCTGGCTTAGATGCGCAGAAGGGAGCTCCAAAAACCCTCCGCCTGTACTTGAGCGCAGAAACCTTTCTAGACCGGGATATTTCTCAATCATAGTCTTGATTACGTTCATCGCATCCGGGTTACCAGTTTCATCACCAGAAAGGTAACGTTTGATACTATCTACTAGTCCTATTTGCTCCATTATTTGCTCGATGAACCCGGGCCATCTAAATTTCATCCCCATGAAAGCGACCTGAGCTCGCGGGGGTATCTCTAAGCCTGCTTCAACCGCAATTGCGTTGGTGATAAGGGTATTATTGATGAACCTTTTCACTTCACGAGGATTGTCTTTTGCTATTTCCGGCATCACTTCCTGCAGCGCGTCAGCCGTGTCGTTGTCTAGCCTAGTTAACTTTTGTTGAAGCACCTTCACAAACTCCTGTATGTCTTCGGATCGCAGTGTCGGTAGAGCAAATTCAACTTGAATTAGCTTTTTGATATAATCCCCTCCACTAATAGGGTATTCCTTACCATAGTGGGCCTCTACTGCATTTACGATTACTTCTTTGTCCAATGCAAGAACGAAAACAAAGCCTTCCGTATCTAGGAAAACTTTGATGGCCTCTAGGACTTCGACGGCTTTGTTTGGCAGGCACCGATCAAGATCATCAACCAAAAACACTATGCGTGCATTTTTGCCTTGTTTTAATACCGCATTCATAGCAATGTTCAGTTCTGAATGCCATTGATAGTAAAGACTTTTAGCCTCTGCCTGGTGCTCGTTAAGACTGTCCTTCAAACTTAGCTCAGCAAATCCCGCCTTAAGCGTGGTGCCGACGGCGAACGCTTTCGCTAGCTTACCGATAACTTCACCGAGACTCTGAAAGATCCCTTTTTTACGGTTCAACGATTCTTCCAGAGTCTCAAGCATTGGTAATACCATGTGAGACTCGTGCTGATAACGCCATGCATCAAATGGCACTACCAGAACGTTAGTTTCATGTTTCTCCAGTTGTTGTTGTATCTTGTTGAGTAGAGTGGTTTTCCCCTTACCCCATGGGCCGAAAATGCCTATTTTGAAGCGTGGCTCGCTATTAATGATTGCGTTTGTCAGCACACTCGAATACTCTTCAAATCGGAAAAGTGCTTCGGGTTCTGGAAGGTCTAATAGGAGTTCTATGGGCTGACGGCGTTTTGTCATTTTCAGTCCCTCCGCTCATAATTATACTCTCACAAGGCTAGGATTAATGAGTATGTCTAACATCAGGAGGTATCACCATGGCCCGAGTCGTAGTCCTGGGAGCGGGCACCCCGACCCCGACCCCGACCCGTTTCGGCTCCTCCTACGTAGTCGAGACCGGCGGGCAGTACATCATGTTCGATTGTGGGCCCGCCGCCACCCACAAGCTGGTGCAGGCGGGCCTGTGGCCCACGAAGATAGACCACCTCTTCTTCACCCACCATCACTTCGACCACGATATCGACTACCCCTGCTTTCTCCTGTGCAGGTGGGACCAGAGCATCGGGGTCGAGAACAGGCTTCAGGTCTACGGCCCGACCCTGACCGAGACTCTCACAGAGCGCCTCATAGGGGAGAACGGTGCCTTTACCCACGACTGGCAGGCCCGGGTGAACCATCCCATCAGCCAGCAGGTATTCGTCAACCGGGGCGGTACCTTGCCCAGAAAGCCCCCCGATGTCTTAGCTAAAGACGTTGGGCCGGGCAAGGTGTGCTCGGGCCCCGATTGGGAGGTTACCGCTGCGCACGCCGAGCATGTACAGCCCTGGCTGGACTCCCTGGCCTATCGCCTGGACGGTCCCTTCGGGAGCATCGTGTTCACCGGCGATACCCAGCCCTGTTCAACCGTGGTGGACCTGGCCAGGGGTGCCGATACTATGCTCTGCATGTGCTGGGACCATCAGGAGATCATGGACGAGAACGGGGAGGCCAACGGGCAGTGCGGCACCACGGGAGCCGCCAGAATGGCCCAGGAAGCCGGGGTCAAGAGGCTGGTGCTGGTGCACAGGGGCCCCAATCTTTCGGGGCGGGAATCGGATCACAAGGCCAGAGGCGACATCGACAAGATTTACCAGGGAGAGCTGGTCTTTTCGGACGAGCTGATGTCCATTCCCCTCTGAGGGCCGTCGTTTACTAACTCGACGGAGCGGCGGCCTGTACCGGCACCCCGGCCACATACATACGACGCATGGTGGACTCCATGGCGCTGATAATTATGACGGTCAGGAATACCAGGCCCGCTATTGTCAGCACCCAGCCGGGATTGAACAGATCACTGAAGCGGCCGTTGGCGAAATTCGCGAAGGACATGATCCCGGCAGCATGCATGATGTAGATAGCGCTGACCCGACCCCTGATACCATCGGGCACCACCGACTGGATTAGGATGGCTGCCAGTATCATGAATCCCGCCTGAGAGGCCCCCATGGCCACAGTTGCCAGCATGGCGAGAGGCAATGTGGGGGCCGCGGCCAGGGCCAGAGGAGCCAGGCCGCTCCCCACTCCGGTTGCCAGTAAGAGCCGTCCCCGTATCTTTGGCGCCGTGATCGGGGCCACTATCAGGGCGATGGCCAGGGCCCCGAGGCCCACCGTCATGTTCATGTAGGCGACGCCCCCGCCCCCGGCACCCAGGCGGTTCTCGGAAATCGCCGGCAGCAGCGCCTCGAAGGACATGGTAAAGGCGCAGTGGAATATCACCACGAGTATGACGCGGAAAATGACTGTGTTCCTGTAGGCGTAGGTGAAACCGGAGAACAGGTTTCGCAGTGTGCCTTCGGTGGACTCTACCACCCCCGTGGATCTGGTGTGTATACGCATAACCAGCAACAGGGCGATAAAGTAGGCCACGGCGGACATGACGAAAACCCACCCGATGTTCATTACGCCCATGAGAGGCGCAATGATGCCGGGCCCGAGTAGCCGGGTACCGTGAAAGATCGAGTTGACCAGTGCGTAGGCGTTAACCAGGTGTTTTCTCGGCACAAGGTTGGCGGTAAGGGGCTCCGCCGCCGAGATCTGGGCCGCCATGGCGCTGCCCGTAGCCAGGGCCACCAGAATCAGGTGCCAGATCTGGATGGCGTCCATGAGGACGAGAACTCCCACTACGAGGTTGATCACGATCTGGAAGACCAGGACCCATGCCAGCAGGTCTCGGCGCACCATCCGGTCGGCCATAAAGCCGGCCAGGATCGGCACCAGAACGAAGGGGATCATGGCCGCGAAGACCACTATACCCACCCAGGTGCTCCGGTTGGTGTCGGCCAGGTTGAAGGTGAGCCAGGCCCGAGCCGTGATCACCGCCCAGGCCGCCGAGTCAGCGCTGGTCAAGGCCAGCCACAGCATTCGAAAGTCTCGGTGGCCCAGGGCCGGGAACAGGCGTTGTTTGGCTAGTTTGCCGAAATCGGAATGCATTGGCACTTGGGTTCGAGAGTCCTCTGATTTCGGAAGATTTCATGAATTATAGCCCTTTACAGGCTTCAGCAAAAGAAAGGCCTTCACACGCCTGATCTTTCGGCCTCACCTTGGAGCTTATTTTTGCCTTAGCCGCCTGTCCCTCCTTGAGACCTGCGTGATACAATAAGCGACTCATTGAGAGCACACCTGTTTGCATCTATTGGTTAACCGAGCATGCCTGGTTTTGTGGCAGAGGAGGTTTGTGTATGCGTTTCGATGGCAACGTCTACTATCATGAGGTAGAGCGTTATCCCGTGGACAAGATGATGGAGGAGTGGCGCCTGACCGCCGAGCTCTACGATGAGACCGGTTTCACCGGCATTTGGGTGGGCGAACATCACTTCTGGTATAGCGGCTGGCCGGTTGCCGCTCCCAATCCGGTGCAGGTGTGCACCTTTCTGGCGAGCTGCACCAAACGGATCAGGGTCGGGCAAACGGCCTGCATACTCCCCGACTGGAACCCTATCCGTCTCGCCGAGGAGCTGGCCATGCTGGATAATATGACCCGGGGACGGGTCGACGTAGGTATAGCCAGGGGCACCGCCAGCACCGCCAGCATTCAGTTCAATATCAACGCCGACAGGCGAAACAGGGAAAAGAACTATGCCCTATTCGCAGAGACCCTGGATATTCTGCTCAAGGCCTGGAAAGATGGCCCCTTCACCCACCATGGAGAGTTCTATACGTACCCGGTCCCCGGTTGGAGAGAGGAGGACCCTAGCCAGTACGCGGGGGACACCACCCATTTCGGACCCGACGGGGACCTCATCGGCCTCGACGTAATGCCCAAGCCATACCAGAAACCCCACCCACCCATCTACCAGGCGGCGGATGCCACCACGTCCTACACATTTGCAGGAAAGCGAGGCCTGGGGACTACGACGGTGGGCCGTACTTTTGAGGGAGCTCGGGAGGCCTGGACCGCCTACAAGGAGGCCGCGTCCGAGGCCTTTGGCCGGGACATACCCTTCGCCCGGACTCCTGATGGCCGGAGCCTTAATGTGATGAGGCTGACCCATGTCGCCGAGACCCAGGAGAAGGCGGAAGAAGAGGCCCGGGCTGGAGTAAACGCCTTCTTCAACGTGGCCGTGGGCATCAATGATAACTGGGCGAGAAAAGGTTCTACGGCCGCGGATGAAGAGCTCACCAACGATGAGATGAACATGGACTGGTTCGACTTCGCTCAGAAGAAAGAGATCATCTGGGTCGGCTCGCCGGACTACGTGGCCGAGAAGATCGAGAAGCTGCAATCGGAGCTGGACTGCCAGCACGTTACCCTGTGGCCCAATCCCGGCTTCGTGCCGTTCAAAACCGTCTACCACAGCCTGGAGCTCTTCGCCGAACGGGTTATACCAATGTTCGAGAAGAAAGAGGTAACAGCTCCTCAGGTCGGGTCCTAGACCGTGGCCTATGTAGCAGGCACATCAGAAGGTAAACCGAATGGGAAACGATAGAGTCCTAGTTGTCGATGGAGCGGAACACTACGTATGGAACCGCGAAGTGTTCGAGATGCTGCGGGCCGGGGACATCAGTGCAGTCAACGTCACGTGCGCCATATGGGAAAACGCCCGAGAAACCCTCCAGGACCTTGGTCATTGGAACCGGAGGTTCGAGGAACATTCGGACCTGATAGTCAAGGCGACCACAGTAAACGACATCAGAGAGGCTTATGAGCAGGAGAAGACGGCGATAATCCTGGGGTTTCAGAACACATCGCCGATAGAGGACAACATCGACTTTGTAGAAATATTCGCTACCCTGGGAGTTCGGGTCATGCAGCTTACCTACAACAATCAGAACCTGGTGGGCAGCGGTTGCTACGAACCTGAAGACACCGGGCTCTCAACATTTGGACGTGATGTCATCAAAGAGATGAATCAGCACGGCGTCCTTATCGATATGTCCCACACAGGCGAGCGTACTTCGATGGACACCATCGAGGTATCCTCTAAGCCCGTGGACATCACCCACGCCAATCCAAAATGGATCAAAGAGGTGCAGCGCAACAAGTCAGACGACATGCTACGAGCGCTGGCCGATTCAGGGGGTGTACTGGGACTCGTTACGTACCCCAATCTGTTAGCTTCCAAAACCACGTTGGAGCAGTTTTGCGAGATGGCGGCTCGGACCGTGGACCTGATGGGAATCGAGCACGTAGGGATTGGGAGTGATTACCACCTGGGCTTTACTCCCGACCAGAAGAGGTGGTGGTCGCAGGGCCGTTGGTCCAGGTCTGCGCCGTCGTTTATGAGCTCTCAGGGATTTCACTCTCCCGATTGGCCACATATTGAGTGGCCTGATTGGTTCAAAACCGCGGCAGACATGCAGAACATCGTTACTGGCCTCAAAGAACACGGCTTCAGCCCCGACGAAGTGGTTGCCATAATGGGTGGCAACTGGCTGCGCCTCTTCGACCAGGTCTTCCCTTAACTCGCTCCTCCGGCCCCGGGCCCTTAGGCACCCCAATCCAGAAGCTAGGGCTCGCCGTCCCCGGGCCTTTGGCCCGTACTACATCGGCGATACGGTAG
>JACZVB010000374.1 GCA_022572865.1 Chloroflexota bacterium
GGTGGAATAAGGGAAAGGTGATGGCGGAGGCGACCATGATGGCCCGAGATATGGCCAACGAACCCGCTAACTTCATGACCCCCTCACACATGGCCGATGTTGCCCGGCAGGTGGCCGAGGAGTCGGGACTGGAACTGGAGGTCCTGGAGCAGGAGCAGATGGAGGAGCTGGGTATGGGGGCGATCCTGGGAGTGGCTAAGGGCTCCCGAGAGCCGGCCAAACTGATTATCCTCCGTTACAAGGGGGACCAGGATGACCCTTCGAGAAATCTAGGCCTGGTGGGCAAGGTAGTTACATTCGATTCTGGAGGCATCACCTTGCAGCCGGCTGCGAATATGGGAGAGATGAAGGGGGACATGTCAGGGGGCGCTTCCGTGATCGCTGCTATGGGAGCCATCGGGAGACTCAGGCCAAAGGTCAATGTTACAGGCCTGATACCTGCGTCGGAAAACCTGCCTGGGGGTAGCGCTCAGAAGCCCGGGGACGTGGTTAAGGCGATGAATGGCAAGACCATCGAGATCGAAAATACCGATGCCGAGGGCCGGCTACTTCTGGCCGATGCCCTCTCCTACGGCCGGAAGCTGGGCCTGTCTTCTATGGTGGACGTCGCAACCCTGACGGGGGCCATAGTGATAGCCTTGGGGCACGTGACATCCGGGGCCTTCGGCAACGATCAGGCCCTAGTAGACCGGGTCATCGAAGCCGGCAAGGCCGCCGGAGAGAAGATCTGGCAGATGCCCCTGTTCGATGAGTACAAGGAACAGAACAAGAGTGATGTTGCCGATATGAAGAACACCGGGGGCAGGCCCGCGGGCTCCATAACAGCGGCCCAGTTCCTCTCAGAATTTAGTGAGGACACCCCCTGGGTCCACCTGGACATAGCCGGGACATTCATGGCCGATAAAAACAAGGGTTATATGACGAAAGGGGCTACGGGCGTTCCCGTCCGTACTTTGATCAACTACGTTCTGGACTCGGCCACCAGTTGAACACCGGCAATGTTCCGTCTTATGCCGGCCAGGTCAGGCTGAGTAAAGGGCAAAGCAGAGGTGGTAATCCAGTCATGGATTCTGAAAAGGGTCTTGTCCTGCTGAGGCGGCGCTCTAAGGGGCTGAGCGGGCTATGCTTCGCATATTGAGACGAAAACGGGGCCAGCGCGAACAGGATGGTCGCGAGACGTACCTGGGATATCTGCACAACGAGTTGGAATCCGTTGACCTGTATAACGCATTGGCGGCCATCGAAAAAGATTTAGAGCGCGCCAAGCTTTTCAGGAACCTCGCGCAAGCCGAGATGCGGCACGTCCGGGTCTGGGCCGGGAAACTGGAGATCGAAGCTCCTTCTCCCGAGGACTGGCCTCGAACCCTCAGGGTGCGAGTCCTGTGTATGATCGCACGGGTCTTCGGCACCAGGGCCGTGATGCCTCTAATCCTCAAGTCCGAGGTCGCCGACGTGGACACCTACCGGGCCGACCCCACTGCCTCTTCGATTGTCGAGGGCGAGATCGAACATTTTCAGACCCTGGGACGCCTGGCCGGCAAGACCGACTACGCCCAGATAATCTCGCTGGAGAGGCGTCACTACAGCGGTACGGCCAACGTCAGGGCAGGAGTGCTGGGTTTCAACGATGGGCTCGTGTCCAATCTGAGCCTGGTAATGGGCGTAGCCGGGGCCACTACCGAGACCAGCTTCATAGTGCTGGCGGGAGTCTCGGGTCTGCTGGCCGGCGCCTTCTCTATGGCGGCGGGAGAGTATGTTTCCGTCAGGGCCCAGAGGGATATATACGAGAAAGAGATAGAGGTGGAGCGGGCCGAGTTGGAAGAGTTCCCGGAGGAGGAGCGCCACGAATTGGCGTTGATCTACCAGTCAAAGGGCTTCACCAGGGAAGAGGCCCGGGCCGTGGCGGAGCGGATTATGTCCGATCCTAAGGTAGCCCTGGAGACCCTGGCCAGGGAGGAGCTGGGCCTTGACCCATCCCAGCTTGGCTCGCCATGGATGGCGACCATTAGCTCTTTCATCGCCTTTGGCCTGGGGGCGCTGATACCCGTGTTGCCGCATATTGTCACTGATGGCGTCGTAGCCTTCTCCCTCAGCCTCGGGTTGAGTGGACTGATGACCGTAGCCATCGGTATACTCCTGGGCGTCATCACGGGTAAAAACCCGGTGTGGAGCGGGGGGCGGATGCTGCTGGTTGCGGCGGCTGCGGCCTCTGTGACCTTTGGCATAGGCAGTGCGATTGGTTTAACCCTGGATTAGAGGGGATTAGATATCAGATATACGCTTGCACTGCTTGCTATCGGGATTGCGTTCCTGGCCCTGGCCTCCGCCTGCGGTGGTGGATCGTCCTCGGATAGCGAAGGCGGCAAGGTGCCGGCCCGCACGAACATCCTGTTAGGCATTCGTCTGGGGGATATTCTCGGGGACTCCGACCTCACCAATCTG
>JACZVB010000375.1 GCA_022572865.1 Chloroflexota bacterium
GGGACGGGCACCCCCTGGTGGTAGTCCACGGTGGGGGCAATATCATATCCCGGTGGCAGAAGCTTCACGGCATCGAGGCCCGGTTCATCCGGGGCCTGAGGGTGACCGACGGCCCCGGCCTGGAGGTGGCCACCGCCGTCCTGGCGGGACTGGTGAACAAGGAGCTGGTGGCGTCCATACAGGGTGCCGGGGGCGGGTGGTGGGGCTCAGCGGCGTCGACGGAGGAGTTATCCAGGCGGAGGTCTCGGACCCAGACCTGGGATACGTCGGTAGCATCACCGCCATCGATCCCAGGCCCCTGGATGTGCTGATGGCGGAGGGTTACCTGCCGGTGCTGTCGCCCATCGCCTACCAGATCAAAACTGAGGCCGAGGGATGGAGGGGTCTGCTGAATGTCAACGCGGATACCGCCGCTGCAGAGGTGGCCTCGGCCATGGGGGCGCGCCGGCTGATATATCTCACCGACGTACCGGGGGTCCTGGACGGACACGGCGAGATGATGCCCAGACTATCTACGGATGAGGCCCGCAGGCTTATAGCCGATGGGACCATTGCGGAGGGCATGATACCCAAGGTGGAGGCCTGTCTAAGGGCGGCCAGGGCCTCGGTGGAGTCGGTTATCATAGATGGCCGGAGACCCCACGCCCTCCTGGAAGCAGTGGAGGGCCGGGGCCCCGGGACCCGGTTCGGCTAAAGAGGAAAGGACCAGATCATTGGAAAACTTGAAAGAGCAGGAAGCTAAGTATTTCATGTCCACCGGCAAGCGGCAGCCCGTCACCCTGGTCAGGGGCGAGGGCGTAAAAGTCTGGGACGACGAGGGCCGGGAGTACCTGGACTTCGTCGCGGGCATCGCCGTTACGGGCCTGGGTCATTGTCACCCTGCCATCGTCAAGGCTATCGAGGAGCAGAGCCGCACCTTGTGGCACGTCTCAAACCTCTACTACACCGTGCCCCAGGTAGAGCTGGCCCAGCTCCTGGTGGAAAATAGCTGTATGGACAAGGTCTACTTCCAGAACAGCGGCGCCGAAGCCAACGAAGCCGCCATCAAGCTGGCCAGGAAATACGGCAAGGTCCACCTCAATGGCGCCTATGAGGTCATCTCGGCGATGGACTCCTTCCACGGCCGCACCCTCGCCATGGTCGCGGCTACGGGACAGCCCAGCCACCAGGCCATCTATACACCCCTGCCCCAGGGCTTTGTCAACGTACCTTACAACGACATCGAAGCCTTGATGTCCGCTACTTCCGAAAACACCTGCGCGATCATGCTGGAGGTCATCCAGGGCGAGGGCGGCGTGAACGTGCCTTCCCAGGACTACCTCAAACAGGTCCGAGACTGGTGCGACGAGCGGGGTATGCTTCTGATATTCGACGAGGTGCAGACGGGCATCGGTCGTACGGGAACTCTTTTCGCCTACCAGCACTTCGGCATGGAACCCGATGTGATGACCCTGGCAAAGGCCCTAGGCGGCGGCATACCCATCGGGGCCATCATGGCCAAGAAGGACGCCTCTGCCTTCGAGCCCGGAGACCACGGCTCCACCTTCAGCGGCAGCCCCCTGGCCACCGCCGTGGCCCTGGCCAACATGAGGTTCATCCTGGACAACGACGTGGTGGGTAACGCCCGGCGGTCCGGCGAGCATTTGAGAGGCAAGCTAGAGGGTCTGGTAGCAAAATATGATCTGGCGACGGAGGTACGAGGCATGGGACTGCTGCTGGCCCTGGGCCTGAGCGCGGACGTCTCCGGTAATATAGTCAACGAGTGCCGGGAGCGGGGCCTCCTGGTGAACCCCGTAAAGCCAAACGCCGTTCGCATGATACCGCCCCTGATCGTCACCGAGGCCGAAGTGGACAAGGCCGTCGGGATTCTGGACTCGGCCCTGGAGGCGGTGGGCAAGGACCCGAAGTGATAGACCTAGCTGCGGCAGACCATCTGCTCACCACCACTCGTGGGGTCCGTAAGAGGCTGGACTTCCAGCGTCCCGTGGAGCCCGAGGTCCTGGAGGAGTGTATCGAGGTCGCGCTTCAGGCCCCCGTCGGCTCCCTGGCCCAAAAGCGGCATTTCATCGTCTTAACCGATCCCCAGAAGCGAAAGGCCGTCGCCGAGCTCTACGGAAAGTCCTGCTACCCCTACCTGGAGTCCCGGGCCAGGTTGGCCCAAGAGTATGGCGAGCAGGACCCCCGATCGGTGCTTATTACTCGCAATCTGCAACTGGCCCGGTTTCAAGCGGAGACCCTCCATGAAGTGCCCGTGCTCGTTATCCTGGCCATCGAAGGCAGGGTGGAAAATGAGGACGTGATGGCCCAGGCGTCACTCTACGGCAGCATATTACCCGCAGCGTGGTCGTTTATGCTCGCGTTGCGGGCCCGGGGCCTGGGCTCCTGCTGGACCACTCTCCATCTGGAATATGAGAAGGAGACGGCACAGGTCCTGGGCA
>JACZVB010000376.1 GCA_022572865.1 Chloroflexota bacterium
AGCACACCGTATCGAGACTGATAGGGGCTCCACCCGGGTACGTGGGCTTTGACGATGGCGGCCAGCTCACCGAGGCGGTCAGGCGTCGGCCCTACAGGGTGATCCTCTTCGATGAGATCGAGAAGGCCCATCCGGACGTATTCAATATCCTGCTGCAGATCCTCGAGGACGGCCGGCTTACCGATGGGCACGGGCGGACGGTCAACTTCGCCAACACGGTGGTGATCATGACCAGCAACCTGGGGACCTCGGAGCTCCAACGGGACAGCGTCGGCTTCAAGCTGGGCCAGGGGACGGATTTCGACGACGAGGCGCTAAAGCGGGATGTGGAGCGGGCCCTTAGGCAGACCTTCCGGCCCGAGTTCCTGAACAGGATCGACGAGATCGTGATCTTCAACCACCTGTCCCAGGAGGAGATAGTCCAGATTGTGGACCTGCTCATGAAGGAGGTCCAGGAGAGGCTATCGGAGAGGGAGGTCACTATCGAGCTTGCCCCCGAGGCCAAGGTTTGGCTGGGCGAGAAGGGCTTCGACCCGGCCTTCGGTGCTCGGCCCCTGAAGAGGACTGTCCGGAGGTATGTGGAGACGCCCCTGGCCAGGAAGGTCCTTGCCGGCGAGCTCAAGGAGGGGGACCACGTACTGGTCGAGGTGGTGGAGGATGAGCTGAGTTTCAAGGTGGCGCCCGTCAAGGCCGGGGCTGTGGCCTGAAGATAGCTGTTAGGAAACCTCACCCTCCTTCGACTAGCTCCGGACAGGGAGAGTGGTTAAGAACAATTTCGACCATCCCCCTGTCCCGCTTCCTGGCCAGGAAGGGGGATAAATTAGGTTTGGGTCCCGACATGTCGGGACAATCCCCCGCTAGAGGGGGCATGCCCCCTCTAGACTCCCCCGAGAGAGAATCGAGGAACTGTCTGGGGAGGCGTTTTGCGTGAACTATGCTAAAAAGTCCGGCGCTCCAGGCCTGTATGGTATTATCCCTGGGAATCGAGGCCTATAGCTTCAACTCCGTCTATGTGAAAGGATGTGCTATGCCACCGACCAGCGACCTTGCGGACGTGTATCGAGATATTAAAGTGAGGCCCATTATCAATGCGACGGGCACCACAACCCTCTACGGCGGCACCAAGACCCGCACCGAGACGCTGGAGGTTATGGATAAGGCGGCCAGGGTGATGGTCCATCTGGATGAGCTGAATAGAGAGGCAGGAAAGGTCATTGCTCGGGTCACGGGGGCGGAGGCAGGGTTCGTGTCCTGCGGGGCTGCGGGGGGCCTGGTGCTCCAGGCGGCGGCCTGTATAGCGGGTAATGACCCGGCAAAGATGCAGCAGCTACCCGATACCGACGGGCTGAAAAACGAGATCATCATCCAGCGCTGCCACCGGTTCCCCTACGACCAGGCCTACAGGACGGCCGGAGCCAGGCTGGTCGACATTGGTGAGGGGCGAAGGTGCCAGCCCTGGCAGCTGGAGGCCGCTTTCACGGAGCGCACCGCTGCTGTGGCCTATCTTGTTGCGCAACACCGCTCCCGCCGCGCATTGCCCCTGGAGGCGGTGTGTGAGATAGCCCACGCCAGGGGGGTCCCCGTCATCGTGGACGCCGCCTCGATGCTCCCTCCCAGGGCCAACCTGAGAAAGTACATCGCCCAGGGGGCCGACATGGTTATCTTCAGCGGGGGCAAGGGGGTGAGGGGGCCCCAGGGCTCCGGGATCCTCTGCGGGCGGGCCGACCTGATCGAGGCTGCGGCTGCCCATGCCAGTCCCCATCAGTTCATCGGACGGCCTATGAAGGTGGCGAAAGAGGAGGTGATAGGCCTCCTTACCGCCATTCAGATCTTTGTTGAGGAGGACGAGGACGACGAAAACTTTCGCTATCAAGTCATGATGCGGAGGGTGGTGGACGCCCTGATAGAGGTGCCTGGGATTCAGGTTTCGGTGGAGCACGATGAATACGACTACCTGATCCCCTCGGCCCTGATCCAGTTTGGCCGGGACTGGAAGGGCCCCGACCGGGACCAGGTCCTGGCAGAGATGGCCTCGGGGGAGCGGCCCATCTACCTGGATGACCTGGGCGACCCCGACGAATTTGTCGTCAGCCCCCTCAGCCTGGATGATGAGGAGTTGGAAACCGTCATCCAGCGCCTGCGCGAGGTGCTGCTCAATTCTTAGGTGAATCACCTGTATTGCTGTCATTCTGAACTCTGACTCGTCCCGATACTCGGGACTCGACGTCGGGAGACTCCCCTTTTCGAGGAGCTTATTAAACGGCCAAGGTTTGCTGACGCTGTGAGGAACCCTCACCCCCTTGGTCCCCCTCTCCCTTGGTAAGGGAAAGGGGGCAATTTTAACTGGGGGGTAACCCCAGCCCCCTCCAATCCCGACTTGCCGGGGTTGGAGGCCCTTACGGGTTGTATCGGCGAGAATG
>JACZVB010000377.1 GCA_022572865.1 Chloroflexota bacterium
GGTGCAGCCGCAAACTGCGGTGTCCGTAGATATCTGTAAACCTTTCCACAGCCCGTATGATAGCTAAACGTTGAATATACTTGCGGCCAATGGGGACACCGAAGAGACGGGTTGCTTCCGAAAGGTGCAAACTCGCTGCAGTGAGTCGGGTTGTAGCGAATTCGATGTACACCCATACACCTTATGGGTGTAATATATCTGACTTACGTCTCCGAGTCAAGGGTTCGGAGGGTAGGGATTGGCTAAGCATCGGTATGATTCAGGGTGTATTGCAGGTAGCGACGCAGCTCCCCTTTGAGATCATCTCGGGAGAGGGCTATGGAGACGGAGGCCTTGATAAGTCCCAGGGGGGTGCCGGCGTCGTGCCTTACTCCCTGGAACTGGTAGGCGTAGACCGGCTCCGATTCCAGCAGCCTGGCGATGCCGTCGGTGACCTGGATCTCGCCCAGGGCCCCGGGCTCGGTACGTCTCAATGCATCGAATATCCGGGGCGTCAGGATATACCGGCCCACGATCCCCAGGTCGGAGGGAGCATCCTGGGGCCGGGGCTTCTCCACCAGGCCCCGCACCCTGTAAAAACCGGGGCTTATCTCCTCGGCATCGATGATGCCGTAACCCGAGACCCGCTCTCTGGAAACCCTCTCCACGGCCAGGATGCTTGCGCCGTGCTCCTGGAACAGGTCGATCATCTGCGCCAGCACCGGCCTTTGAGACTGGATCACATCGTCGGGTAGGAGGACGGCGAAGGGCTCGGGGCCGACGGCTTTCTCGGCGATGAGGATGGCGTGGCCGAGCCCCAACTGCTCCTTCTGCATTACGTAGCTGATCTGGATATTGCTGGAGAGGTCCCGGATGTTTGCCAGCAGACTGGTCCTTCCCCTGGCCTTAAGGAAGGCCTCCAGCTCCGGGTCAGGCAGGAAGTAGTCCTCCATCGCCTTCTTCCCCTGGGAGGTCACGATGATGACCTGGCGTATGCCTGATGCGGAGGCCTCCTCGACTCCGTAGTGGATGATGGGCTGGTCCACCAGGGGCAGCATCTCTTTGGGCACGGCCTTGGTCGCCGGGAGGAACCGGGTCCCCCAGCCCGCCGCTGGTATGACGACTCTGTTCACCTGTCTCATAGCAAAAACTGTGTCACCAGGGCGTTGAACTCCTCGCTCTTTTCCATCTGGGGCCAGTGGCCGCAGTCCTGGAATATGTGCAGCTTCGAGCCTGGAATCCGCCCGTGAGCCCTGCGGGCATGGGCCACGGGGAATATCGAGTCCTGGGCGCCCCATAGTATGAGGGTTGGCGTGCCCAGGGAATCCAACTGGTCGAGTAGCACAAAGCCGGCCTTCTGCCCGCGGATGTTGGTCCCGGTCCTGAGGATTTTCAGCATGGTGCTGGTGGCCCCGGGGATGGCCCGGTAGCGATAGGCCTCCTCCACCAGGTCATCGGTGATGAAGGATGGATCGAAGACGGCCTTTTCCAGGCTGAGCCTGGTGGTGCGCCGGCTGGGCCTCGCCATCAGCTGTCCCAGGATGGGTATGGTCAACCACCGGAGGAAGGGGGCCATCTCTCTCCCCAGGCCTGCGCTGCCGACCAGCACCAACCTTTTGACCTTTTCAGGTAGGTCCAGGGCTGTTTTCAGGGCAAGCATCCCGCCCAGGGAGGAACCGATTATGCCGACGGACTTCAGATTCAGAGCGTCCAGGAATCCCCCGATAAAATGGGCTCCATAGGAGAGGCTGTACTTGCCGTTGTAAGGGGCGGAAAGCCCGTGCCCCGGCAGGTCCACGGCATAGACATGGAATCCCTCCGATAGGGGGCCTATGTTGCTTCGCCACGCCGCCGCCGAGTTTCCGAGTCCGTGGACCAGGAGTACCGGGGAGCCCGCGCCGGCAACCAGATAGCGAACATCGACACTGCCCACCCGGATACGACATTCTTGTGGAGCGCTAAGGCCCTCCTCCTTTGACGTAGACATGTCGCTATCGGCTATGGAGCAGGCTAAGGCCACGTCTTTCCGAAATCTTCGACGGCGATGACACGTCCGGTGAAATTGGTGTCCGACAGGGATGCCAGGAATACGGCGGCCGGCGCTACCTCCGATGGCTCTTTCCACCCCGTCCAGTCGGTATCCTCAGGGTAGGTGTAGAGGGCTCCCTCGGTCTTGACCCGGCCCGGGTCCAGGGCGTTGACGGAGATGTTATGCTCCTTCAGCTCCAGGGCCAGGCCCTGGGTGAACCTCTCCAGGGCGGCATCGCCGGCCCCGTAAATGGTCAGCCCAGCGGGGTCTCGGGCCGACTCCGAGGTTATGTTGATGATGCTGCCGCTTCTCTGTTTCACCATGTGAGGCATGACCAGCTTGCAAAGGTTGACCGGGGCCCTGACGTTAATCTTGATAAGCAGGGCCCAGAG
>JACZVB010000378.1 GCA_022572865.1 Chloroflexota bacterium
GTGGCCAATATCGAGATCTCCGGCGGCCGCCAGCGAAAAATTCTGGTGGAATTTGAAAAAGCCAAGATGGAGATGCACAAACTCCCCATCCTGGAGGTGATCCGGCAGCTGGGGGTGAACAATCTTTCGCTCACATCTGGAAAATACGAAATGGGGCGGGACGCCTGGGGCATTCAGTTTGTGGGCGACTTTAAGACCCTGGATGATATGCGCCAACTGGGTGTGGCCGTCACAGATGAAGGCTCGCTCGTGCGCCTGGGAGACGTCGCGATCGTCCGGGACTATTATCTGGAGCCGGAATCGTATGCGCGCATCAACAACCAACCGTCAGTTTCCATATACATCCAGAAGGAGTCCGGGGCCAACACCATCCGGGTGGCAAAGGAAGTCATAAAAGAGGTCCGGAAATTTGAAAAGTCGCTCAGCAGCGACACTGGTCTTGGGGTCTCCATTGACCAGTCCGTCGCGATCGAGCAGGCGATCGCAGACGTTCGCGGGGCGCTTACCTGGGGAGCCCTTCTTGTGGCGATTGTCCTGTGGTTTTTCTTAAGACGGTTCAAGCAGGTTGGGGTGATTGTGCTCTCCATCCCGGTGGCCGTGATGTGTACCTTCTTTGCGATGCTCAGGCCGTCCCCTTCGCCGACTCCGCCTTCGACCTGGTGACCTGCCGGGCCGCCCCCCATCACTTCAGCCGGATAGAGCTGGCCATGAAAGAGGCCTACCGAGTGCTCAGACCCGGCGGACGTGCGGTGATAATCGACTCAGGAGCGCCCGAGGACTCGGGACTTCACCGGTTCCTGGACCGTATCGAAAGGATCCGGGACCCGAGCCACAACAGGCGCTACTCTCTGGCCGAATGGCGGGGTCTGTTCCTGTCCTCGGGCTTCGAAATAGAGCACGCCGCCATAGAGGAAGACGTTTACATGTTCGACTGGTGGATGAAGGTGGCCGGGGTGAGGGACGATGCGCGCCGGGAGATAGAGGACACCATCATAAAGGCCACCCCTGAGCAGCGGCAATACTTTCGATTCGATATCCAGGACGGGAGGGTGGTGTCCCTGCGGAGCGACCGGGTCATCATCAAGGGCCGGAGGCCGCTGTAGCAAGCCTCCGTATGTAGGGCCTAGGCCCACAATGATAAGGGGGGAGATCACAACGTGGCCGGCATTACCTTAGTAAGGAGGGACATATGGTCGAGAAAGGTTTGAACAACTGGGGAAGATGGGGCCCCGAGGACGAGATAGGGGTCCTGAACCTGCTCAGGTCCGAGGAGTCGGTCCTCAAGGCCTTCAGGCTGGTAAAGAAGGGCAAAATCTACAGCCTGGCCGTGCCCCTGGAGAGGGACGGGCCCCAGATGCCCACTTTCCACAAGACGTGGCGGGTCTCTCATGTAGGACAATATGAGGACCCTGAGCTGAGCATCATCGACGACGTCATCATCATGGAGACCCACTCCGGGACCCACATAGACGCCCTGGGACACGTTTGGGCCGAGGGGCGCTTCTACAACAATTTTTCGGATAAGTACGCCAGCAGTCAGGGCGTGGCCCGGGTAGGCATAGAAAACGTCGGGCACATCGTAGGCCGGGGCGTCATGCTGGACATCCCCGCCTATCGGGGCGTCGAGCATCTGGAAGGGGGTGAGCCGATAACGCCGGAGGACCTGGACGGGGCGGCCAAAGCCCAGGGAATAACCCTGGAGCCCGGAGATGTCGTCCTGATTCGGACCGGCTGGTACAAGCTGTTCTACCAGGACCGAGCCCGTTGGGAGACCTCTTTCCCGGGCCCGGACGGGTCGATAGTCCCGTGGTTGAAAGAGCACGACGTGTGCGCTATCGGCGCAGACCAGCCCACCTGCGAGCTGAGGGTCAAGGTGGGCAGCCGGGAGGGGGGCCTCCCACTCCATAGATACGCCTTGAGGGACCTGGGCGTCTACATCCTGGAGAACCTGGACCTGGAGGAGCTGGCCAGGGACAAGGTGTACGAGTTTCTGTTCATGGGAGCGCCCCTGCGCATCATCCACGCCACGGGCTCGCCCTGGAACCCCCTGGCCTTCGTCTAGGACCTAGGGCCACAAACAGAAATCCCGTCCTCCTGGGGATTCAATCCTTCCAGCATTGGAAAGATGGGGGTGTATCCCGACGCCGAGTCGGGATCGGGGGTGTGGGGGTGTCCCCCACACCAACTTTTGAGGGCGGGTGGTTGGGAAAATCGACGTCGGTTTACAACATGAAAAACGTTAGAAAGGCGATGACTATCGCCGGCTCGGATTCGGGGGCCGGGGCCGGGATTCAGGCCGACCTCAAGACCTTCGCCGCCCTGGGGGTCTACGGCACCTCAGTGATCACCGCCATCACCGCCCAGAACACCCTCAAAGTCGTCCAGGTGCTGGAGCGGC
>JACZVB010000379.1 GCA_022572865.1 Chloroflexota bacterium
GGGTGGTGTAGAAGGGAATGCCGGTGGCATCTACGAACTCCTGAAGCTCCTGCCAGGCCTTGGACCAGAAGACGCCGGTGCCGGTGAGGACCAGGGGCCGCTCCGCCTTGGCCAGAAGTTTAATGGCCTCCTTCACTGCGGCGGGGTCGCCCATGGGCCGGGACTCGGTCCGAGAGTTGATGGGGAAGTGTACGTTGGCCTCGTCCACCTTCTGGTGTAAGACATCACCGGGCAGGTCTATGTAGACGGGGCCGGGCCTGTTGCCCCAGCACTTGCGGAAGGCCATGCTCACGAATTCGGGTAACCTATCGGCGCTGTTACATTGGGCCGACCACTTGGTGATGGGCCTCATGATGCTGACCTGGTCGATCTCCTGGAAGTCCTCCCATCCCGTGAGGCGGGAGTTGCTGGAGCCGCCCAGGGCGATGACGGGACAGGCATCTGTAAAGGCGGTGACTATGCCCGTGACCAGGTTGGTGGTGCCGGGCCCGGAGCAGGCGGCACAGATCCCCGGCTCGCCGGTGGTCCGGCTCCAGGCGTGGGCCATCATTGCGGCTGCCTGCTCGTGTCGGGCGTCTATCAGGCGGATGCCTACCTTCTGCACCTCAAGGTAAAAGTTGTCCATGGGCCCGCCGGACAGGAAGAAAAGGGTGGAGACGCCTTCGTGCTTAAGGGACTTTGCCAGAATCTGGTTGCCTGTTAACTCGGCCATGCTATCCTCCCCGGAACGTTGCTTTTATGGCTTGACTACCTGTACTACGTATCGCTGAACTGCCGCCGATGCCAGGAGGAAGGTAGCGCGAGGCTATTCGATCTGATGGATGACTATTGCCCGCCCGATGGCCCTCCCCCCCGACGGCCTGCCGCATTATATGTGTTCCGAGGAGCACCGTCAAACGGCAGGGGCGAGGGTGTTTAATAACAGTTTCGATCCTTACCATACGGGAAGGACTCGGGACAGGCCCTTCGACTTCGCTCAGGACAGGCCCTTCGACTTTGCTCAGGACAGGTCCTTCGACTTCGCTCCCTTCGATGGCAGGCAGGACAGGCCCCATTGCTAAAGCTCTATCTCTTTCAGGTCGGGGCTGATGATGAGGGTTGCTTCGGTGGCGGCCTGGATGTCCTGGGGAGTGAGGCCCGGGGCGTGCTCGAGGAGCACCAGCCCCTCGCTAGTAACAGCTATCACCGCCATGTCGGTAATGATGGTGTCTACGCACCCGACGGCCGTTAGGGGCAGGGTGCATCTCTTGACGATCTTGGGGTTGCCTCGCTTATCGGTGTGCTCCATGGCGGCGATGACCCGCGTGGCCCCGGCCACGATGTCCATGGCCCCCCCGATTCCTCCTATGACCCGCCCGGGCCTCAGCCAGTTGGCCAGGTCACCGGCCTCGGAAACCTGCATTGCCCCCAGGACGGTGATGTCCACGTAGCCGCCTCGGACCATGGTGAAGGCCTCTACGGAGTCGAAGATGCTCATGCCCGGGAGTGGGGTCACGAAGCCTCCTCCGGCGTTGGTCAGGTGTATGTCCTCCTCGCCTTCGGCGGGGAAGGGCCCGAAGCCCACGGCGCCGTTCTCGGTGTGAAAGAGGACCGTTCTGCCCTCGGGGATGTAGTTGGCGGCGAGGGTCGGGATGCCGATGCCCAGGTTGACCACGTCCCCGTCCTCGAACTCCCTGGCGACCCTGAGGGCGAGGGTCTCTCTGTCCAGGCGCTGCGCCGTCACTTTCCCCTCATCTCCTTGGGACGCTGCACAACCCTGTTGACGTATATGCCCGGGGTCACGATGCGGTCCGGGTCCAGGTCCCCGGGCTCCACTATCTCGTCCACTTCGGCGATGGTGACCTCCGCAGCGGTGGCCATGGACACGTTCAAGTGGCGGGTGTTGCCCCGGTAGACCAGGTTGCCGGTCTTGTCCGCCTTGTAGGCCCGGACCAGGGCGAAGTCCGCCCTGATGGCCCGCTCCAGAATATATTCGACGCCATCGATGACGCGCTTCTCTTTCCCTTCCTCGACGACGGTGCCGATTCCGACGGGAGACCAGAAGGCCGGGATGCCGGCCCCCCCGGCCCGTATACGCTCGGCCAGTATGCCCTGGGGGTTGGTCTCCAGCTGGATCGCTCCCGACTTGACCCCCTCCTCCAGGGGGTTGGGCTGGGGGGCTGCAGGAGCGATGGGGTAGGAGGCTATGACCCGGGAGACCTGTCCGTTCGCCACCAGGATGCCGGGGTCTATGCGCGTCGCCTCCCGCTTGGCCCCGAATACGACGCCGATTCCAGCGGTGTTGCCGATGATGGTCAGGTCTCTGGAGCCGTGGTCGCGGAGGGCCCGGATCAGGTGCATGGGCATCCCCCCAGGTCCGCCGAAGTGACCGATGAGGATGCTTGCGCCATCGGG
>JACZVB010000029.1 GCA_022572865.1 Chloroflexota bacterium
GGTCAGTATGGTCGACTGGTTTGCACCGCTGCATTTCTACAAGGCTGGCAAGCTGATCGTCATATACGTCGGGGGCGACAGTGATGTCATCGATGCGCTCCAGGAGGCCATGGGACCCCAGTTTGCAGGGGGCGAGGGACCGACGCAGGCTCCGGTGGTAGTTCCCGAGCCCGAAGTCCCGCCTGCCGAATAAAACCGGCCTTAACCTAGCGAAGGGCAAGAGGCCGCCGGAGCCAGGTTCCGGCGGCCTCGACTTCTATTCCCATTTTGCCTCTACACTCGAGCCAACAACGATAAATCGGTTACACTATTCAAGACGAAGCCCCGGGTCCATTTATTCTCTGACGGGGCTGCCTTCGAGTGGAGCCTTTCAAAAAAGTGTGCGTAGGTATGGAGATGGCTGGAGTGAATAACGGAGTTACTCTGAGGGGTGAGAAAGCTGGCGTCTGGCAACGTGTGGTGATGGGACTCGCGGGGTCAATGCTGTTACTTGGAGGCATCCTTTTTGACTCTGCGCAGCAGACCATCCGCGACATAGGTAACTTCTACTGGGAGGGCTGGCAGGGATTTAGCGGTTGGAGTGTGGTCTTGATTTTCGCAGCGATCGGGTTTGGCATTGCCGCGGCCGTTCCCCCCAGACGCCTTCCCCGACGTTTACTCGTAGCCGCCGGGATACTGGCCATTCTGCTTTCAGCTGTTGGCCTTTCTCCATTCTTCTTTGTGATGGCAGTTTGCGCTTGTGATTAACGGGTAAGGATGGTTATACATCCAGCCACAGGCCCACGATGGCGGTATGGTCGTCGACGTCGATGAGGGTCTCACCCGAGATGTGGCCGGGCTGTCTGATGGCCGCGGCCCTCAGCTCGGTGGCTATGGCCAGAGCGTGATGCTCTTGATGGGGCGCTGTATGGCGCTCTATTATGACTTTTGCCTGCATCTTTTCTCCTCCCCGGTCAGGGGCCCTATCACTACGGACGTCCTCTCGGCATCTTCTAACCAGGTGCCCGGGCTTCGAAGCCGCAGTCATCGAGGGAACAGCCCCGAATCCTGTCGTACGCCTTTTCTTTGCCCGAATTATAAAGTATTTGGTTTCAACTTGCTTTGCCTAGAACTCCAGATATCCAGGCACCTCCCTGCGCTATGCCCGGAACAGGTTTTCAAGCTCGGCACCTGTAAACCTTTATAAGAGAGCATGGCATCTAACGATCTGAGTATGTAGATATTTGCTTCTCCCATCCAGTGAGAATAGGAGGACGGGCAGTGACGCTGGGGATATTCAAAAAAGAGCATGAGGTGACGGAGGAGGAGCAAGACCTGCTCCTCAAAATCGTGAGAGAGACGGGCCTGCTCCGCGAGCTCTCGGGCCAGCAGGTCAGGAGCCTGGCCCCCGCATGCAGATTCAAGACCTTCAATACCAGCGAGATAACCTGCCACTGTCCCGATGCCAGCCACGATGCTTTCATCCTGGTAAGGGGCCTGGTGGCGGTGACCCGAAAGCACAAAGAGGACGAGCACGTAATCGAGCTGGCGATGAAAGGGGCCGTGGTCAACGCCTGCATCTTGATGGGGTCCGAGTTCTGCTACGTCGGGGCCCGGGCCGTCGGAGAGGCCCAGGTCGTGTCCATGGACTCGAGGATGCTGCTGGAGATTTTCGACAAAGACCCCCAGCTGGGCTACCTCTTTATGCGGTCCGTTGGACACCTGATGTCGGAGCAGACGGCCCAGCACCTGGACCACCTCCTGCATCCGGAAGTCGAGCCCGTCGGCTGAGCCCAGTAACTCCCACTTCTCCTAGTAGAGCGGGCTAACCCCGTGTGCGAGGTTTCTGCGAGGGCCAAAAGCCGTTTTCGCAAGCTCCACATCCGCTTGCCATTGCTGTGAAAGTAGCCCGTTCGTCCTGAGCTCGTCGAAGGACGGGCAGGCTAATGCCGTTCATGGTTCGATAGGCTCACCACGAACGGGTTCCTAATCCGTTCGCCCTGCCTGTCCTGAGCTCCGTCGAAGGGAGCTTAGTCGAAGGGGATCTCCCTGAGCTCGACGGTCTCTGATGTCAGCTGCTCGTGGCCGTCCGCAGTGATCACGTGGACATCCTCCCATAGCAGGTTCATGGCGATCTCTGGCTCGGTGCTGATGACCATGCCCTCCTCCAGGACCGTAGAGTCGTCGGGGCTGATGCTGGGCGGCTCGGTGAGCTGGATCCCCTGACCGTGGCCCATCCGGCCCACGGGAGTTATCTCGAACCCCGACTCCTGGATCACCTCCGCTCCGATGTGAAAAAGCTCGGAGCAGCTTACCCCCGGCCTGAGGGCCTCGATCATCCTCCGGTTTGCCTCCAGCAGCACGCTGTGACACCTCTTATGCTCGCTGGTAGCCGGGCCCAGGGTGGCGAGCCTGGCGTAATCTATGGTATAGCTTCCGACATACGCCCCTGAATCCACGTAGAGTATGTTCCCCTTCTTCAGGGGGCGGTCCAGGTGGCTCTGGGTGTGATTGGCGGGAAACTCGCAGACCAGGTGCACGAAGGAAGTCCGGTCTCCGCCCTCCTCCAGGATCAAACCCCGGAGCCTGCGGACCACATCCCGCTCGGTCATGCCGGGCACCACCTCATCGAACAGGCGCTGTCTAGCCCTGCCGGTGATATCGGCGGCCTGTCTCATATAGGCCACCTCCTCCGGCGTTTTGACCATTCTCAAGTAAACGAATATGTCTGCCGCGTCCTCGAACACGACATCCGGCATGGCCTCGATGATGCCGAGGTAGTCGCCCACGGGCATGCCCATTCGCTGCTCCTGGCCAAGCTCCACGCCCACCCTCTTGATATCGGGCGCCGCGTCCCTTATCGCCTCCACAACCATCTGGCGTGGAAAGGAGAGTATGTCGGTGTATCCCCTCAGGTCCTTTAGATGGGTGGAAACCTCCAACCCCTGGGTAATCATCTCGCCAACGATTGATATAGGGTCACCCTTCAGGGGGAAGACCAGGACGGCAGGACGGGTGCTGGAGTAATGGAGGGCGAGGGTGCCGGTGGCGCCGGTGAAATACTGGAAATTCTCTTCGTTGGTCACCAGCAGGGCGTCCAGTCCCCGCCTGGCCATCAGCTCTCTGGCCCTTACGTAGCGGCGCTCCATGTCTCCCGGGGAAAACATGGCGTAGGACGAGGTGGGTTGGTTGGATGTGGATGTCATGTGGATGACCTTTCTACAAGATTCTGCGACGAATACCGCCGGTCTGCTGGTCTTACCTGCCCAGTATAGCTTTAGCGTCTCTATCTAAACCCTCACCCCCTGTATCCCGATACATCGGGATGGACTCCCCCTTATCGATGAGTTTTGTCAGAGGTTATTAGGAAAGGTTGTAGAGGCGAGCGCAGTTGTCCCAAAGGATGCTGGTCTTGGTCTCCTCCTCGAAGGGCATCTCCAGGAACCTTTCGATGGCATGGGGGTACTTGGAGTCGTTGTGGGGGTAATCGGTGGAGAAGACTATGTTCGCAGCCAGGCCCGACCGCTCCACGAAGAGGGCCGGCTCTTCATCCGCCTCCACGGAAAGGTAACACTGACGTCGGAAGTACTCGGTGGGCTGGAGAGAAAGCTCAGGGGACTCGAACCGGCCCGACAGCTCGAAATGTTCGTCGAGCCGCCACAGCAGCCAGGGGGCCCAGGCGCAGTTGCCCTCCAGAAAGGCCACCTTCAGCCGCGGGAACCGCTCCAAGACCCCTCCGCCTATCATGTCCACCAACGCCAGCATCATCTCCATAGGATGGCAGCAGGTGTGGTGCATCATGTAGGTCTCGAACCGGCCACCAACTTGATCCATCGCGGCGGTGGCTCCTTCGTGGAAGCCAAGGGGGACATCCAGGCCCTCTATCTCGGCCCACAGGGGGTCGTAGTGAGGGTCGTGCCAGCTGCGTCCGTTGACGACGTTGGGCCGCAGAAAAATACCCTTGAACCCCAGCTCACCGACGGCCCTTCTGGCCTCTCCTGAGGCCGATTGGACATCGAAGGGTGAGAGCATGGCGGCGCCATAGAGTCGGTCTGGCGCTATGGCGCAGAAATCGTAAAGCCACTGGTTGTAGGCCCTGGCAATGGCCGAGCCCAACCCGGGGTCCATGGTGTTCAGCGCCAGAGAGAAGAGGCCTCTGCTTGGATACAGGACGGCGATATCGATCCCCTCCTCATCCAATGCTCGCAACTGAGACCCGGCGTCGAAGCCGTGTTCGTATCCATCCCGGTAGGCATCCGCCTGGGCCTGGGCCCTCGCCTTACCCCACTCCCCCGGAACGCTGGGCATCAGGTGGCCTTCCAGCTCTATCTGCATGTCCCCGGGCCAGCGACTAATGCCCCTGGGGGCGCGTTGCAGGAAGTCGGCATCGATGTATCGCTGCCACAGGTCAGGGGGCTCGATGACGTGCATATCCGAGTCCATGACCTTGAACCCGTTTTTCACCATATCCCGCCTCTAATTAGCCCTACCAGTAGGGTGCTGAATCCCGACAAGTCGGGACGACCATCCCCCTTCCCCCCTTCCTGGCCAGGAAGGGAGAAAGAAATTATATTTGTCCCGAACTCGGGTCAAACTCCCGGCAATCCCGACACTCGGGACTGCACACCCCTTTTTCATCAGCCTTACCAATAGGCAAGTATAAAAAGGCAGGTAGCCGATGCCACAGTGGAAACCCAGAACCTGGAGGCGCGGGCGGCCTAGTTTTCCCCTAGCCGCTTATCCATGTCCAGAAGAAACTGCTCCACCTCCCTGGAAAGAGGAGGCCCCTCTTCCTCCTCCTCCACCTCCTCCTTCTTGGGGGACCTCGAATCGTATAACGCTTCGAGCCGCTGGACCAGGGCCCTTAGCTCTGGGTTGCGGGCCACTGTGGCGCTGAGTTCCCGGTACTGTCCCTCGCCCTCCTCCTTGCCCTCCAGCTCGGCTGGGAGGGAATAGATTGCACCGAGGACTTCGAGGGCCGCGGCAGCGCCCGATAGGTCTTCCTCCAGCTGCACGTATTGGGGTAGGTGTACCGTGAGATTGCCCGTCTCCATACCCATCTGCCGGGCCTCCTGAGACACCATATAGAGGATGCTGGTGGGGCCTTCGTAGGTGCTGCTTTTCATATGGAATCTCTCGGCTATCTCTTCACCGCCCTCCATTCTCAAGGAGCCGGAGATCAGCAACGGCCGGGTGTGGGGGACCACATCGTACATGCCCCCTACCAGAAGGTATCTGGTGACCCCCAGGGTCTTGAACAGCTTTAGCACGGACTTTATGTATTCCTCGCCGGAGGAATGGGGCTCCAGAAGGTGCACGAACAGGAGGTCACGCATGCCCTCCTGCTGGGAGTAGTTGATGAAGGTGTTGGGAATGGTTACACGCCGCTCTCCGTCCACGTAACGGAGGATGGGCCGGTACCGGGTGAAGTCGAAGAAGTGCCCAGGCTGGGCCAGTTTCGCCAGCTCCTTGGCCTGAAAATGCCGCTCCAGGCGGGTGAGCACCACGGTCCCGATGTTTCCCACATCGACCCAGGGCCTCATCATAGCGATGGCATGAGGCCTGTCCAGCTCCGGCAGGGAACCAGCGATCTCGAAGGCTCCTATTTTCATGGCCCTATTCTGGCCTTTCCCGAGGTTGGTTGCAACTCAATGGAGAAACCGAAGCGACTCTCAGACCAATCCTTTTCCACCCATACACTGCGTCGACCTGCCTGGGAACGGGCCGCTCACCCCCTATGTCCGCAGTGAGCGGAAGGGCAGGGGCCCGTTCTGCTCTTCATTCCGTTAGGAAAAGAGCCTGGTCGAGATTTTACAGGTGCATCACCACCATCTTCAACTCGGTCATCTCCTCGACGGCGTAGCGAGGGCCTTCCTTGCCCATGCCGCTGTTCTTCAGCCCTCCGTAGGGCATCAGGTCGGCGCGCCACTGGGGACTCCAGTTGATGTGGAGGCTGCCCGACTCTACTTCCTTTGCGAACTTCATGGCCCAGTCGATATTCTGGGTGAAGATGCCGGCGGAGAGGCCGTACTCGCTGTCATTGGCGAGGGCGATGGCATCGTTGATATCATCCACGGGGGTGACGGCCACCGCGGGCCCGAACAGCTCATCACAGGAGACCCGCATCTCGGGCTTGACGTCCGCGACTATCGTGGGGGAGAAGAGGGCCCCTTCCCGGTCGCCGCCGGTGAGCACTCTCGCGCCTCCGGCCACGGCTTCCGATATCCACTCGCCGACCCGCACGGCATCCTCTTCCCGTATCATCGGACCCATCTGCATCCCCTCGGTTATTGGGTTGCCCATCTTGATGGCCTCCACCCCGATTTTGAGGCCATCCAACAGATCGGAGTAGATGCTTCTGTCGGCCAGTACCCGCTGGGTGGAGATGCACACCTGGCCCGAATTGGCAAACCCACCGACCACCGTGGCCTTGATCACCTTGTCCATATCGGCGTCTGGCATGACTATCAAGGGGCTGTTGGAGCCCAGTTCCATGGTCACCTTCTTTATGCCGGCGATCCTACAGATATGCTCCCCTACCTCCTTGCTGCCGGTGAAGGTGATCTTGCGTATCCTGGGATCGCCGCTGATGGAATCCCCGATCACCCGGCCGCTGCCGGTGACGCACTGGATAGCCTCTGGCGGCAGCCCCGCATCCAGCAGGACCTCCACCAGCTTCAGGGCCGAGAGGGGGGTATCCGTGGCCGGTTTGATTATCACCGAGTTGCCGGCAGCCAGGGCCGGGCCCACCTTGTGCATGACCAGATTCAGTGGAAAGTTGAAGGGGCTGATGGCGGCGACGACGCCGCAGGGGACCCGTATTGTGAACCCGAACTGGCCCGACCAGCTAGGAGCGCCGTCCAGGGGGACCGTCTCACCGTGTATCCTCTTGGCCTCCTCAGCGGAGCCGATAAGGGTCTGGACGGCCCGGTCGACCTCCACCCTGCCCTCGGCAATGACCTTGCCCTCCTCCAGGGTTATGATCCGGGCATGGTCCTCCCTCCTCTCTTCCAGAAGGTCGGCGGCCTTTTTCAGGATCCGGTAGCGCTCATGGCCGGGCATCTTGGCCATCACCTTGGCCCCTCGGACCGCGCTGGCGATGGCGGCGTCCACATCGGACTCGTCACCGGCGGGGATGGTATCGATCTGCTCGCCATTGAAGGGATTAACGACGGGAATTTTGTTATCCTTATCGATCCACTCTCCGTTAATGTACATCTTCATAGTGGTCCTCCTTCCACGCAATGAATATCAGCAGGCGTATCTAGATTATCGGGACTGAGCCGGGCCTATTATAACCCAATCTCGATTCGGGCCACGGGCATCAGAGGCCTACCTCCAGCATCGTATCTTCGAGAATGGAAACACCTCTGTCCAGCTCTTCGTAGGTGATGGTGAGGGGCGGAGCGATACGCCACACGTTGCCTATGTTGGCATAGGAGGCCTGCTGAAGGACCAGTCCGTTTTCCAGGCACCGCCGGGTCAACAGGTCTGCCTCCTCTCCGGCGGGCTCCTTGCTCACCGGGTCCTTCACCAGCTCTATCCCCAGGAGAAGGCCCCGGCCCCGCACATCGCCTATTATGGGGTGCTCCTCCTTCAGGTTGTTAAACGCGTCCCTCAGGTACTGGCCCTTCTTCTGGGCCTCCTCGACCAGCCCCTCCTCGATGATGACGTCCAGGACGGCAAGGCCCACCGCTGCGGCAAAGGGATCGTTCTGGTGAGAGGACATGAAAGCCATCCCCTTCCGGTGCACGTCCTCCTCTATCTCTGCTGAGGTGATGACGGCCGAGAGGGGCATCCCCGCGCCCAGGGTCTTGGAGAGGGCCAGGATATCCGGGACGACACCATCCTGCTGGAAGGCGAACATTGCGCCCACCCTGCCCAGGCCCGTCTGGGCCTCATCCAGAATGAACAGCATCCCCCTCTCATGGCACAGCTCCTTCACGACCTGGAAGTATCCGGGGGGAGGCTCGATGATACCGGCAGCGCTGAGTATCGGTTCGGCTATGAAACCAGCCAGGGAGCCGGTGGTCTGAGAATCTATCATCTCGAACCCCAGCCTGGCACAGGCGTAGTCGCAGGATGGGAAGGTCAGTTTCAAGGGGCAGCGATAGCAATGAGGTGTGGGGATTGCGAAGCTGCCGGGGACCCAGGGCCCGAATCCGGCGCGCCGCGGCATGAATGTGACGCTCATCGCTCCCGCCGTGTGGCCGTGATACCCCTGGATTATGCCCACCATCTCGAACTTTCCGGTAAACATCTTGGCGATTTTCAAGGCCACCTCGGTGGACTCACCGCCGGTGCTGAGGAACAGGGATTTTCTCAGAGGCTCGGGGAGGAGCCCTGCCAGCCTCTCCGCCAGCTGTATCACCTCCTCGCTGACCAGGCGGCTGTTCAGATGAAGGATCCGCTCGCAGCTCCTCTTCAGGGCCTGGGCTATGCGGGGATGGTTGTGTCCCAGGCTGGCGGCCATCTGTCCAGAACCGAAGTCCAGAAACTCTTTGCCGTCCCGGTCTATCATGGTGGCGCCCTTGCCTTCGGCGATGATGGGCGCCGCGTAATCCTTGGTAGTCCTGAACAGATGCCTCTGGGCGACGGCTATAAGCTCCTCCGTGGAGCGAGGGTCTTTATCCATCATCCATATTCCTCCAGTGGCCCAGGTCCTCGGGGAAGGGCCGGGCCGGGTGTCTGGTCACATTCTACCCCCAGGCCGCAAGGGCCGGGTAGAGGGGCCGGGTCGCGAGGGCCTCTCCATCTGACTGAGGAGAGGATGTCGATGGCCGGCCGGTTGGGGGCCTCTTGGCCACGGCTCTCCGGCCATCGCATAACCCAGCGCAAACAGTTTTCGACGGGTTGACAAAGCACAGTGGCCCAAATATACTACGGTATCTTTTCGCCCCGTGGAATGGCATCAATCCTCTTCGAGGAAACCTCTAATGACGGGTTGTTTTCGGGCGTGAGGTCAACTGCAAGTTTCCTCGGTTCATGTTGGCTGGTTGATAACAACATTATAGGAAGCTATACTTACCCATCATCTTGTGAACTATTTCATAAATGATACGGGCATGGTTCCGTTTAAAGGAAGGATAGAAGCAACAAGAGGGGGTCCAGGATAACGATGGCACAAGCACTGTCAGGGATAAGTGGAGCCAGTATCTCCCTAAGGAACCTAACAAAGCATTACGGAGAGGTAAGAGCCCTGGATGGCGCCAACCTGGAGATCAAAGCGGGAGAGTTCATAACTCTTCTGGGGCCCAGCGGGTCTGGCAAGACCACCTGCCTCATGATGATAGCGGGATTCGTCATCCCCACCAGTGGTGACATCCTGCTGGATGGCAAGTCCATCATAAGCATACCCACCTATAAGCGAAACCTGGGGATGGTGTTCCAGAACT
>JACZVB010000380.1 GCA_022572865.1 Chloroflexota bacterium
TCCCCATTTATAAATTCACCGGACGTGGTCGCCGGCGTACCCTCCTCTGGGCCTAGAACGGTGAAAGTATAGCATTGAGATGAGGACGCCGGCCTGCGATCAAGACTGCCAGGCACCTGGCCTGAATCCCTTTCATCGAGATTGGAATCGAATCAAGTAGAGGTCGGTGATTGAATCCAGCCCATGCCAACGTTCAAATGCGTTATCATCTTCTTAGAGGTAGCGTGCAGCTCGCAACCCGTGCAATACCGGCGATCAGTCCCTCGCAGATAGGGAAGCGAGCATGGACCCGTGGCGTAGGCCTTCGTCATCGCGACCTCTCAGACTTCGAATCTAGGAGGAGATATCAATGCCAGACCCAGCCCAACCTTACGATGTGATTATCATAGGACAAGGAGCAGCAGCATACGGGGCGGCCCTCTACTCCGCCCGCTACCAGATGAAGACCCTGGTCATCGGAGACGAGTTCGGGGGAGAGACGGCCACCGGAAGCATCATAGATAATTACCCCGGATATTCCCACATCGATGGCTTCGACCTGATGCTGAAGATGAAAGAGCAGGTCCAGGCCCTGGAGGTGGAGATTCGGGACGACCGGGTGAACGAGCTGGCCCAGGAGAAAGGCCACTTCAACCTCAAGGCCTACGACGGAGAGTACAGGAGCACCGCCGTCATACTGGCCGTGGGTAGAGAGAGACGGAAGCTGGGCCTGCCCCTGGAGCAGGACCTCATGGGTAAGGGCGTATCCTACTGCTCCACCTGTGATGCCCCCCTCTACAAGGACCAGTCGGTGGCCGTCGTGGGGGGAGGCGATGCCGCCGTAAAAGGCTCGGTTCTCCTGGCCAAATACGCCAGGGAGGTATACCTGATCTACCGCAAGGCCAAACTAACACGACCCGAGCCCATCAACCTTAGTTTGCTGGAAAAATCCTCCAACGTCGTTCAGCTTCTTGATACCAACGTCAAAGGGCTGGTGGGAAACGGTAAGCTGGAGAGATTGGAGCTGGACAGACCCTACATGGACCAGTCTGACCTGAAGGTCGACGGCATATTCATCGAGATCGGGGCCGACCCCCGAAACCAGCTCGCCACCAAGCTGGGGGCCATGATAAACGATAAAGGCGAGATCATGGTCTCCAAGCTCATGGAGACCACCATCACCGGACTCTTCGCTGGTGGGGACGTCACCGACGCCTCGGGAGAGCTAAAGCAGACCATCACATCCACTGCTCAGGGTGTCATCGCCGCTACCTCGGCCTACAAGTACGTCTCGGAGCACGGAAACGCCTGCCAGGTACACGCTGCGGGGTACAGTTTGGAGTGACCAACCGACTTACCCGCCCCCCGGCCTTCAGCGACCCGGGTAGACCAGGGTATCGCCCGCTTTGTATACTTGAGCGTCCCTGCGGTATCGCCGTGGAATCGTCCCTCAGGACCCAGGTCATGGAAATAGCGAGAGGACTGACAACCCTCTACCGAGGCAGCAGGAGACCATCCCTATGCGCATAGCCCTGGGCGCGGACCACGCAGGCTTTACCCTTAAATCTGAGCTTCTCCCCTGGTTACAGGCCCAGGGCCACCAGGTTGTAGACCTGGGGGCCCACGCCCTGGACCCCGACGATGACTATCCCGATTACGCCGAGGCCGTCGCCAGCGCCGTCGCCTCGGCGGGTGTCGAGAGGGGGATTATGGTTTGCGGCAGCGGGGTCGGGGCCTGTGTCGCCGCCAACAAGGTCACCGGCGTCCGGGCCTGCATGTGCCACGATACCTACTCCGCCCATCAGGGCGTGGAGCACGACGACATGAACGTCCTGTGCCTGGGGTCCCGGGTCATCGGCCCCGAGCTGGCCAGGGAGCTGATAACCGTTTTTCTAAATGCCCGGTTCTCTGGAGAAGAGCGGCACCGCCGGCGTCTAAAGAAGCTGCTGGCCATCGAAGAAAGAGGCCTGGGGAGCCGGGCCCGTCCCGGCTAAGAGACGAGGAGTCGGGCCTAGGAGGCCGGGAATTAAGGGGCGTGTCCTTCGCTTGGCCGGGGCACCCTGCGGGATGCTCCGTGCAGGCCCGAGATCACCATCCCCACCAGCAGCATAATCCCCGCCACCAGGAAAGCGTTGTCCAGCCCGGATACGAAAGCCTCCCTCACCCCCTCCCCACCCACATCCGTCACCGCGGACAGGTTGGGCTCGAACCCCCGGGACCCCATGGTCACAGCGACGATGGTGGTGGCAAGCGCAATTCCCGAGACGTTGGCAGAGGTCCTTATGACATTGAGGAAGGCAGCTATGATCCCGAAACGCTCCTGTCCGTGAGAGGTGAGGATCGCCGCGCTGTTGGAAGCGTTAAACAGCCCCAACCCAACCCCCGACATCACCA
>JACZVB010000030.1 GCA_022572865.1 Chloroflexota bacterium
CATCTCCCGTCCTGGTCGGGTACCTGCATGAAGGTGGGGAATGTGCCTAGGATGTCGGAGTGCTTCATAGCAGACAGGGGTTCCATGAACCCTACCGCTTCGCCGACAGACACACCGACCCGGCGAAGTCCTGTATCGACTTTGACAAAGACCCCTGCCCTTCGATTGAGGGCTTCAGCGGCATCTTGCAGCTTCTGGGCGCTCTCAAGCGTGTACACCACTTGAGTGATGCCCTTTTCTACGACCTGGCGAAATTGCTCATCAGTGTAAAGGGCATCCATGTTGACGACATCGCAGGCGAATCCATATCTCTTGATTGCGAGAGCCTCTGCCAGCCTCGCGACCATTACCCACTTCACACCGTTGCGGACGAGAATTGCCACCAGGGGTAGAAGGCCGTGGCCGTAGGAGTCGTTTTTCACCACCGGCATCAGTTCCACACCGACGCGAGAGCGGATATTCCGCAAGTTGAACGCGATGTGATCGAAATCGATCTCGAACCAGCTCCCGAATCCTTTAATCCGCTCCAAGATTTCGTCCGAGGAAGGTTGCTGTGATTGGTAATCTTCAGACAAAGGACTCCGCCTTTCCAGGTTCACGGGTAATCAGTTCCGGTCAGCGGTCCTAACGATATCACAGCAGGCCCGGCAACTTCAGCGCCAGTCGGGACTGGAAACATGCGGATGCGTCCATTCGAGTCGCGCCTTAGACGACATGATGGAGGGTACGGGGCAGCCCGCTCAGCAATTCACACCCATCTTCTGTGACGAGGACCGTCTCACTAACTCCGACCCCGTACTGGCCCTCCTCAAAGAGAATCATCGGCATGTGGAAGGTCATGCCGGTAGCCAGCACATCGGTCGAGCCAGGCTCGAGGCTCAGGTTCCCACGATCTGACCACATGATGCCGTTCTGGTAGCCGGTCCGGTGACGGAAGACGTCAGAACGGCCAGCCCGCTCGATGACCCTCCGGCAGGCTGCGTCCACATCGCCGGCCGTCACACCGGGGCGTATGGCATCGATCGCCGCTTGAAGGGCCTCCTCGGCGAGTGCGTGGAGTGATTCTGCACCTTGATGGTGGCCGAGGACGGCTGACCGGCAGAGGCCGGCAGAGTAGCCGTCCACCCACCCCGACAACTCTGTGAAGGCGGGCTGGTCGCGGTCGAGTCGATAGGGGCCCGGGCTACCGTGGGGTACAGCGGTCCGCGGCCCGAACAGGAGTGTGTAGGGACGCGACTGACCGCCCGCGTTCTCTATGGCATCATCGATGGCCCGTGCAACTTCGGCCTCAGATACGCCTTCCCGCAGCGAGCGGTGGAAAGTGTAGATGGCGAGCCGGGTGAGCGCCATAGCCCGCCGCATCACATCGATCTCGACATCGCTTTTCACTGCAGCGACTGAAGCGACGAGCCGCGTTTCGTCAATGATCATGAGATTCGGGAGTTCGGCCTGGAGCAGAGCTACGTCGCGGGGCGCGAGGTTCCAGCAGCCGAGCTCAAGGCCGATTCGTGCCCGTTCCAGCCCGTATCGACGCAGGACATCCGCCCAGACAGGCGCTAGATCGCCTTCCTGCCTGTACGGGACTATCTCAGAGATGCAGCTCTGGGCCCTGACTGCAACTTCGTCATACTTCCGGGCCACGAAGGTCGGTGGCCGGCCGGGCGCGAGGATCAGCGGAAACGGGGCGAAGTAGCCGCCCGATCCGTCATAGCCCGTCAGGTACTCCAGGTGGCTGTAGGCGGTAACGGCCAGAACATCGAGCCCCGAAGCCTCCATCATCTTGAACACGGCGGAGTGCCGCCGATCGTATTCTTCTCGCGAGAACGGGACGCCTGTCATCGGGATCGAAGAAATGGTTTCAGGACTCATCGATTGCCTCCTAAATACAGGCTCTATTTTAATACTAATCGGTTTGACCAGGGGCCCGTCACTCCTAGCCTGGGAGCGGCGTTGGGCGAGCGATTATAGGCCGTCTTGCCTAATAGGTCCCCAGTTGCCTATGCCAACCACTCCACGATACGCTCGGCCACCATCAACGCGGGAAGGTTCGTATTGGCACGCGGAATAGTCGGCATAATGGAGGCGTCGGCGACGTAGACATTGGCAAGTCCTCGGACCCTTCCCAGCGAGTCCACTACCGCTTCCGAATCGGAGATGGGCCCCATTTTGCAAGTCCCTACCGGGTGATAGTAGTGGCGGCAAGATTGCCGTACGGCCTCGGGGCTGACGCATGTGGCTGATATCGACAGCTCATCACCGATCAGATCAGCCAGCGGCCGTTGGATTGCGATCTGCCTGGCGAGATCGACGCCGCTCATCAGAACTCCAAGGTCCGCATCGTCAGGATCGGTTAGATAGCCGGTGTCTATAATGGGCGCTGCAGTCGGATCGCTGCTGCGCAGGCGAACACTGCCACGGGACTGAGGCGTCATGTTGGCAACACTTATCGAACAATCCCAGCGTCCGTCCTGATTTGGATTGGGGGCAATGGTCGGATAGACGTGTAGATCAAAGGCATCGGCGCAGCCGGCGCTGCGGGCCTTGGCCAGGCCCTGTTCTGTAAACGGGATGTGGCCAGCGGTGACAAATGCCTCCATGCGCGCTGAGAGCAGATCCGTGCCGCCGAATCTCAGACTGATGGCCGGGTGATCGTGCAAGTTTCGCCCCACACCTGCCAGGTCCAGGACCGTTTTGATTCCCAGATGCTGGAGCTCACCCGCGGGCCCTATGCCGGAACGCAGCAGGACGGCCGGAGAGCCGTAGCTCCCGGCACAAACTATGACCCGGCCGGCCGCAATGCGTGCCGTCCCGCCAGGCCTGATGACGTCTACCGAGACGGCGTGGTCGTTGACTACATTCATCTTGTCCACGAAAGTGTCGCCGAGTACTGTCAGATGCCGGTTATTGCGCTCCGGATCGATATATGACAGCGCCGTGTTCCAGCGAACGCCATCCAGGATATTCACCGGCGCAGTGCTGGCTCCTACATTTTTGTCGAGGCTGTTCAGGTCGTCCACCAGAGGGATGCCGGCGCAGACCATCGCGTCCAGGCAAGCGGCATGAAAAGGCGTGATCTCGGTAGGTGCGAACCGGCGGACGCGGAGGGCGATGGCAGCTCTTTCAAAGAAAGGAACCACTTCATCGGTCGACCAGCCGGGATTGCCAGAATCAACCCACCCGTCGTAGTCGGCCCGGCTACCCCAGAGGGCGATGCTGCCGTTATGTGCCGAGCAGCCCCCGATTACCCGCGCCCGGTGTAGTTGATGGTCCGGTTGACCGGTTCGCGCGGCACTGGTGTAGCCCCAATCATGAGTGCTGGCTACTACTCGACCATCCAGCAGGTCGGCCGGCCACCGCCCGTCCTTCAGTGCCCCATAATCGGGCCCGGCTTCCAGCAGTAGCACCGACTGGTTACCGAGCGCAGCCAATCGACCGGCAACGGCGGCACCAGCCGTACCGCCGCCGATGACGATGGTGTCGGCGCTGGACGGGTACTGGGAAATCATGCTGTTTCCCCCTGGCCTTGCTCGGACCTTGACCCGTGGGTCGGGGTATCTAGTACTGGCTGTCGGGGGCGCGGGAGTAGCTCAGTGGTAGAGCCCCTGGCTTTGAAGCAGGTTATCGCGAGTTCGAATCTCGTCTCCCGATTCACCCTTAGTAGCAGAAAAGGATTGCCCGGGCCTTAGGCCTGACCGACGGCCTGGCCACTCAGCACCCGGTCTCCGTAAAGCGCCACCGAGTTATCCCACAGGATCTTGCCCTTCGCACTCTCGCTGAGGGGCTGACCCAGAAAGTTGTCCACCGACCCGGGAAATGGGGCGTCGGGGTGGGGGTAGTCGGTGTTGAAGACGATGTTGTCTCCATCGAGGTAGTCCACCACAAAGGGCAGCGTGCCCTCATCCGGGTCACAGGCCACGAAGCACTGGCGCTTGAAATATTCGCTGGGCTTCAAGGGCATGGTATGGCCCTGGAGGAAGACGCCCTGGCGACCCACATCGTGGTCGTCCATGCGTGCCAGCCAGAAGGGCACCCAGCCGGCGTTGGCCTCGTAGAAGCCACAGCGCATCTTGGGGAACCGCTCCAGCACGTCGCCGAACACCAGGTCGCCGATGGACAGCATGCAGTCCACGGGGAAGGAGATGGCGTGGCTTACCGCGTACAGATTCCCCGTGTAGCTTTTGAAGAGCGTCTGTTGAGACCCCCCGCCATGGAAAGCGGCGGGCATATCCTTGTCCTGAAACAGCTGCCACAGCACATCGAATCCCTGGTCGGACCAGTGCTGGCCTGCGCCGTCATCGCCGAAACCCATGAGCATGAAGCCCGCGGTTCCTGGATTTGGGCTTATGCGCCGGACTTCCTTGACGGCCTCATCCATGTCCTTCAGGCTAAACTGGGCCATGAACTGCACCCTTCCCCCGGAGTCCTGGCAGAAGTCGGCGGCCCAATCGTTGTAGGCCCGGCAGAGGGCGGCCTGGAGCTTGAAGTCCTTGATGTGAGAGGAGGTAGCCACGGCTCCATTGGTTGGGAAGCACACCTGGATGTCGACCCCTTCCTGGTCCATGTGATGGAGCCGGGTGGGAAGGCTCCACCAGCTCCTGTAGGCGTCGCCGTAGCGCTCCTCCATGTCGGCGAAGACCGAGTCTTCATAAATGATAGGACGGCCTTCGGGAAAGGCCTCGCACGGGTCGTAGCCGAAGAGCACCCGGCCCATGTGCCCGCTGATTTTGGGGATCCGGTCCCGGTAGGCGTCCTCGGTGTACTTCTCCCACAGGTCGAGGGGCTCCTGCACGTGCCCGTCACCGTCGATGACCTTAAACCCATTCCTCATCCATCCCCTCCTGAAGACTGGCTTACCCTTGCCTTGTAATGGCCATTAGACCATCGGCCCCTGGGGCTGTCAATCGAGGGTGGAGGAGAGTGTTAGTAACATTTTCGACCATCCCTTCGGCAAGTCCCGAGTATCGGGACAAGCTCAGGACAGGCCCCCGGACCCCGGCATGGTTCGACCCTTCGATAGACTCAGGACAGGCCCTTCGGCCTCGCTCCCTTCGATGGAACACTTCGACAAGCTCAGTACAGGCAGGCTCACCACGAGTGGGGGCTCCGCTGTGTATAATGGCGGCTGAATACATCGTTTAGGAGGTCTTATGCCGCCTTTCGAGATTCTCACCTTCGACTGTTACGGTACTCTCATCGATTGGCAACGGGGAATGCGAGAGGCCCTGGCTGGCCTCGTGAAATCAAAAGGTCTGCCCCTGGACGTCGGTGCCATGCACGAGCGGTACAGCGAGATTGAGCGAGAGCTGCAAGGGGGCTTTTACCGCAGGTATAGAGAGGTGATGCGGATCGGTGTCGAGACGGCCTTCGGGGAGCAGGGCGTAGGCCTCACATGGTCAGAGAGCAACGTGCTCGCCGATACCCTTCCAACCTGGCCCGTGTTCCCGGATACCACCGAGGTCCTTGGCCAGCTGAAGGACAAGGGCTGCAAGCTGGTGATCCTCTCTAACATCGACGACGACCTGGTACGGAGATCGGTGGAGGTGTTGGGAGTGGAATTCGACGGCGTCATCACCGCCCAGCAGGTCGGGTCCTACAAGCCGGCCCACAACCACTGGAACAGGATGCTGGAGGAGCTAGGCGTAGCGAAGGAGCGGGTGCTGCACGTGGCCCAGAGCTACTTCCACGATGTTGTCCCCGCCAAGGAGATGGGCTACACCATGGCCTGGATCAACCGCAAGGGGGAGACCCCGGCAGGCCAGGCCCGGCCCGACTACGAGTTCCCAGACCTCCGGGGGCTGCTGACCATTCTTTAATCGCACGTAGCATTCCTGCTCAGGGTGAACGGTTTGCAGGCGCTTTTCCCCCGGGTCTGGGGCCGGTGGGCCCTGCGCTAAGATGTGTATCCCTCTATACGGCCCGGCTGTAGAGCCCTGGGCCATTTGTCCAGTGGGAGGTTAGCCATGGTAGATTACGTAGAAGCGTGCCTTAAAGAGCCCGTGCCCCGGGAGTGGGCCTTTCCCGAGGCCGAGTATCGAGACCGGCTGGACAAGGTCTACACGGCTATGGGCGAGGCCGAAATCGACGTTCTTCTCGTTCATGCCATCGTAGACATGTGTTACCTGACGGGGTACCAGACCCTCTGGCCCGAGGCCTACACCTGCCTGATAGTGCCCCGGGACGGCGAGCCATTCATGCAGGTGGGTGAGATCGAGGCGGGGCTGGCCATCCTTCACGGGCCCATAAAAGACCTAGAGACCTTCTCCTGGGTCGGGTCGGATGTGGCCCCAGACCAGCTGGCCCGGATCCTGGAGGCCCGGGGCTTCGCCAGGAAGCGGATAGGGGTCCAGGCGGGAAGGATAGAGATGGGGTTACGGGGCCCCCTGGACGCCGCTACCTACCTCCGGCTGAAAGAGCTGCTGCCCAATGCCCGGCTCGTCGATGCGACCCTGCTCATGTTCAATATCAGGGTCACGAAAAGCCCCGCAGAGCTGGAGCATATGCACCGGGCCGCGGGCATCTCCGACGCCGGGATGGCCGCAGCTATCGACATCGCGGCCGTGGGACTGACGGACAACGACCTGTCGGCCATAGGCGCGAAGGTGATGATAGACCACGGGTCGGAGTCCTTCTCCATCGATCCGATCTCCAGCACGGGGCACAGGTCAGGGTGGTTCCACACCACTTTTAAGCGTTTCCCACTGAATCCCGGTGACCACCTGCTCCTTGAGTTTGGCGGCTGCTACCAGCGCTACACTTCGCCTATCATGCGAACCGTGATCCTCGGGGAGCCCAGCGACATGGCCAGGAGGGTCATCGACGCTAACCAGAACGCCCTAGAGAGCCTCTACTCCAATGTGAAGGCGGGCCGCACGGCCCACGACGTGGCTGTGGAGGTGGCGAAAGAGGTCAGGGAGATCGACGATCAGATATTCAGGTCGGGCCACTTCGGGTACTCCATTGGCCTGGGGTTCGCTCCCACATGGACCGACGGGCCTATGTACATCGCAGAGGGGAACGATAGGGTCCTGGAAGTCGGGATGACCTTCCATACTCCCCTTTCATTCAGGATTCCCGCCGAGTTCGTGATAGGGGTCAGCGAGAGCATAGCGGTCACGGAGACGGGGTGCGAGATGCTCACCAAGCTGGACAGGACACCGGTGATCAAGCCGGGGTAGGAACCGAGAGCTGACTAAAACCATCGTTAGTAGATTCGGTAGCCTTGGAGGGCGGCGTCTATGGACATATTGAGTCGCTTCCTGGTGCACCCGGAGCACAGAATTCCGCAATGCCACCTATCATGGTGACAAGCACTTCCAGGTCTTTAAGCTCGTTATCGGTGACTGTTAACGGGTTATCAGAGAGGACCACGATATCCGCATATTTGCCTGGCTCCAGGCTGCCCAGCACATCGTCCATGTGCAATGCATAGGCCGAATTAATAGTCATCATCTGTAACGCTTCTTCCACCGTAACAGCTTCGTCCAAAAGCCAATCCTGTGCATTGCACACGGTCCCAATAGGGCCTAGGTCAATGCCGTAGTATGGGTACACTTTGACTTCGTTGCGGGTGACAAAGTTGTATAGATCGGTAATGGGCCCTAGACCTAACCAAGGGGTGTCACTCTGCCAGGCCAATTTTATCCCAGGATTTTGGTCGATCAGCGATCGCCACGGAGAAGCCCAGGAATGGGTCGTCGGACCGCCATAAATCCCTAGATTCCCCTCAGCATCGACAGCATCATGGATCCAGCAAGCCCCGGAATTCCACACCGACGGAACAACCCCTATTTGCCCATACCTAGGCAACTGGTCCGGCCTGATATAAAGATTATGATCTATTCGATGTCTAAGGGTGTTAGGCTGCCCGGCCAGCACAGTCTCTAATGCGTCTAGTGCAGTCTCGACAGCACGGTCGCCGATAGCATGTATTGCCACCTGTAATCCTTGCGAGTCCATATCAGTTACCGCGTCAACAAGCTGGTCCACGGTCAGGAAAAGGTCACCGTAAAAGTTCGGCTCCAGCTCAATCGTAAAAGCAGGCGCCTTGCAGGACCCGCCATCAGCAAAAATCTTTACCCCAGGGGTGACCTGGAGCCTCCCACTAGCTGATGTCAACGGGAGCTCGCCAGCCCACCACTGACCCAATAAGTCGCCGCAGTTTGTGATATATACCAAATACAGCTTTGTTCGAACCTTTAGGTTCGGCTCGAACTCTTTGAACTCCTCCAGAAATCCACGATCAACCCACATATCAGCCAAAGTTGTGATGCCTAGTTTGAGAGCTAGCTGCTGAGCTTCCTCTAGGGTTCCATTCGGCATATGCTCTCTGAGCCCAACTCTGGCTCGATCATTGAATATGTGGGTATGGGAGTCGACAAACCCGGGCATCAAGGTTTTGCCGTTCAGGTCAACTATTACGGTGTCAGAGTCGGCCATTTCCAGTACCGTACTGCTGTTGCCCACAGCCACAATCACGCCATCCTTGACGGCCAGTGCTTCTGCCATTGTCATGTCTGAATCCATAGTCAACACCTGGCCGTTGAAGAAGATGACATCTGCTTTCGGCATAGAGGTGGCAACCGGAGTCGGGATAGGGGCCTCGGAGGTGGGAACTGGCATGGTTGTTGGCGTGGGAGCCAGCCTTGGTGCGGCTGTAGGTGTGATCGGTGGCTGAGTAGATGTCGGGGTGGGAAGGGGTGTACTGGTGGGCAAGGTGATGGTGTCTGAGCCACCATCATCGCTGCCACAGGAAGCCACTAGGAGTAGCGCCACCGAGGCAATCGCTACGAAATATAGACTTCTCGCCAAATTGGTCACTCAGTAGTGAGACCGGACTCAGCGATTATTATCGCGATGCCGGGTGGCCGATCAGCCTTAAGTCCTCAGGGGTGCAACGCCGTCTTCGATGATGGTGTCCAGGCCGTTGTTGAAGGCCTCGAGGGTCTGGTCCACGTCCTCGTCGCGCAAGCCGTCGTGCAGTACGTCATGAAGCTTGCGGGTCATCTCGCGCAGGGCGGGTTCCATGGAACGGCCGAGGGCGGTCAGGCGCACCCGGACGGCGCGGCCGTCCGCCGCGCAGCGCTTGCGCCTGATGAGCCCCGCCTTTTCCATTTTGCCGAGCATGCCGGTAAGCGTAGCGTGGGAAAGCTTCGCGCGCCTTCCGATCTCCTTGATGATGAGGTCGTCTTGCGCGTAGAGGGTGAACAGGATGGGGGCCATGCCCGGCCGCACATGCCCGGCAAGCCCGGACTCCTCCAGCAGCCGCTCCACCAATCCCAGAAAATAGTGATAGGTGCGCGAGATATAGAACGTCAGGGGCCGGGCGAGGGGGTCCTCGGCGGGCGGGGAACCGGTTTTGACGTCATCGGACG
>JACZVB010000381.1 GCA_022572865.1 Chloroflexota bacterium
CCCATCCTCATACGGTCCGAAAGATGCATGAGCGATATATCAAGGCCGGGGCAGATATCATCACGACTAACACCTTTTCCAGCCACAGAGATGTGCTGGAGGCTTCTGGCTATGGGGATCAGGTGCGGGAGGCAAATATTCGGGCGGTGTATCTGGCCCGTGAAGCGATAGAAAGGGCGGCTGGAGGCAGAGCGGTATATCTATCAGGTGCCATCAGCGATCGCCACGTGGGTCGGGAGCCGAGTACCGGCGCCCTTAGAGCCATGAGCGGCGATGGATATAACCTGGACCCCGCCGTCAAAGAGGCCTACTACGAGGAGATGGTAGACCATCTGGCCGAAGAGGGAGTTGACTTCTTTTTGCTGGAGAACCTTCTGGATCAGCCTGCAAGGGAGCTCTGTTTGAAAGCAGCGAAGAGGACCGGCCTTCCGGTCTGGTCTGGCTTCAGCATGATGCATACCGGTGGGGATGCGGTCACTATACTGGACCACGGAAGGAAGGACCTCACCCTGGCCCAGGCTATCGACGAGATAATGCCTATCGGGGGCATGTCTGGCATGGTGCTTATGCACGCAGAGATTCCGGAGACAACGGCTGGTCTCGGAGTCCTTCTTGACAGGTGGCCCGGGCCCGTGGCGGCCTATCCTGACTCCTTGAGGCCCGACTGGCTGACGACGTGGCAAGACCTGTCTATCGTAGACCGAGAATCCCCTACGGACTTCTTGAACGAGGCGCGCAAGTGGGTAGAGATGGGGGTCCAGGTGATTGGGACATGCTGCGGGTTCGGCGTAGAATATATCGAGCCGTTAAAAGAGGGCCTGCCTACACATATCCCCAACCGCAGAAAGATGGGGCCCTTCTCCCCTTAGGCTCAAAGAAGCTCTAGGGCCGACTCCTCCACCAGTTCAGCGAATTCTGCCCCATCGATATCAACCAGCCAGAGCTGCTCCGGCTCGGTTGGCGGCGTCGCCCACAGGGGCATCTTTTTGCCGTCCGGCTTAATGATCGTCCCTTCTGCGGCATAACGTCGTACACGCACCTTATCGCCCTTGCTAAATTTGTCCATGGGTCCTCCTCTAACGTCCGGTTGTCGAGAGATTGAGAAGGTGGTCCGGTGTCAGAACTCGGCGAAATCGCTTCGCAGCAAGACGTGCCCCGTGTAGTAGACACCCTGCTGGGCCGGCCAAAGGGTTGGGGGACGATGCCTCGACGCTTCTCACCCCACTCCCGATATTCGATTTCACCAGTCCCTACCTGTCAGGACACAAAGCCGGAGATTACCTACGGAAGCTGCTGATTACTATCCGGTGGTAGCTGCTACTACTGCTTGGTCCCATCTGGGGGCGGCTCCTGCTGCCCGCCGTCATCTGGGGGCGGCTCCTGTTGCCCGCCGTCGTCTGGAGGCGGCTCCTGCTGCCCGCCGTCGTCTGGAGGCGGCTCCTGCTGCCCGCCGTCGTCTGGGGGCGGCTCTTGATGCTCATCAGGAGGCGGTTCTTCCCCATCCGGGGGAGGCTCTTTAAACTCGTCGGGAAGAGGCTCCTCCCCGTCTGGGGGCGGTTCTTGATGCTCATCAGGAGGCGGTTCTTCCCCATCCGGGGGAGGCTCTTTAAACTCGTCGGGAGGAGGTTGCTGTCCGTCCGGGGCCAGGCCCTCATCCCCATGGGCCTCCAGTCGCTCAGCGAACAGCTGCTTTAGCTCCTCTTGACTGAATCCCAGATCGCCGCCAAAGGCCTCACCTACGGCGAAATCCTCCAGGTCGGTCACCGAGAATCCCCGGAAGTCCGGGAGGTCCCCTGGGTCCAGCTTCTCCCCAAACTCGTCGACATGGGCGAACTCCTGGGGCTTGAACTCGTCCCCTCTTTCCAGGGCGAAAAAGAACTGGCTTTTCTCCAGCTCGGCGTCAAAGGTCCCGAGGTGTTCTCCACTCTCATCGAAGAAATCATTCTCGCCTGTGAAAAACGCCGCGAACTCTTGAATCAGGTCGGTGTTACTCTCCAGGAAGCCCTTTGTCCTACCGGTCTCTTGATCTAGCAGCAGGGTCTGTGGGTTCACCACGCCGACAAACTCACCGTTCTCGTCGTGAAGGGCTACCCCCTTCAGCTCTGCTATGGTGAAGCCCCCTTCCGCATCTTCCACCAGAACGTGGACCGCCTCCTCGATCCGGGCCAGGATTAGCTGGTTCAGCGAGATCTCTTCAAGGCACTTGGAGGTGATGCAGGTGATTTCAGTGGCGATACGGTGGCCAACCACTTCGCCCTCCTCGTCCCGGATGATCCTGGAAGGCCGGAACTCGTCTGCAGTGTGGGCGATACCCTCACTATCGAACAGGACCCTGTCGGAGTCGAACACGGCGCCCTCCGGAATATCGTGGTC
>JACZVB010000382.1 GCA_022572865.1 Chloroflexota bacterium
GGATGAGGAGTTCCGCTCGGTCTTCATCGCGCAGACGGGGCTGGGCATCACCTCTCTGGAGGAGCTGGAGGGCAACCTCGCTCGAAACGGATGCACGGTGCACTGGGCTCGGGATGCCGCCGCCGGCTAGACCCACTCCAGATCTATGTACACCGTCATCCTCTTCTTCCTGGTCATCAGCGTCCTCATCGTCATTCATGAGCTGGGACACTTCATAGCCGCCAAGGCCTTCGGAATCAGGGTCCAGGAGTTCGCCCTGGGCTTTCCTCCCCGCCTCGCGTCGGTGGTACGGGGCGAGACCCGCTACTCCATCAACGCCATACCCCTGGGCGGCTACGTGAAGATGACGGGGGAGGAAGATCCCTCGGATCCCAGAAGCCTGGCCAGCCGGAGCATTCGTGTCAGGATAACCGTGCTCACGGCCGGGGTTGCCATGAACCTGGCCCTGTCCGTATTCCTCTTCGCCGTGTTCTTCACCTTCCCCCCCCAGCTGGTGGGGGCCAGGGTGATCATCGCCAGCGTCGAGCAGGACTCGCCCGCTGAGGCCGCCGGCATCATGCCCGGGGACATTATCCTGCGCACCGATCCCCAGTTCGACCCCGGGGCCCTCATCGGAACCCCGTCCCCGGGGGACCAGCCCTCGCCAGGCCAGGCCGACCTGTACGGCGGCAGCCCCGTGGACACCATCTCCGATCTTATCGCCTACACAGACGCCAACCTGGGCAGCGAGATCACCCTGCTCCTGGTTCGGGACTCTACCCCCCTGATAGTAAGGCTCGTGCCCAGGATCACACCTCCTCCGGACCAGGGGCCTATGGGCGTTGGGGTAGGGAGTACCGGCGGGCATATCGAGACCGATTTCGAGCCCAGCATCAGCGTGATTCCCGAGGCCTTCGAAGCGATCTATAGATTCGTCACCAATCTCGGGGACGCCATCGGCAACATCTTCACCTCAGCCGAGGGCCGGGAGGGCCTGGCCGGGCCTATTGGCATCGCCCAGGTCACAGGAGAGATAGCCAGGACCGGCATTCTGCCCCTCATCGGATTCATGGGCATACTGAGTCTCAACCTGGCCATCTTCAACATCCTGCCCATTCCAGCACTGGACGGCGGCCGGCTCCTCTTCGTTATCATCGAGGCGGTGCGGGGTGGTAAGAAGGTCCCGCCCGAGAGGGAAGCACTGATCCATCTAATGGGGTTCATGGTGCTCATCGCCTTCATCATCTTCGTCAGCTTTGGCGATGTGCAGCGGATAATCAGGGGCGACAGCATCCTGCCCTGAGGACTTTTTCGCCCGCGTAGCCCTCTCATCAAACCATCGTTCCTGTCGGGCCTCGGTCCCCACCAGTCGGGAAACCCGCTCCGCTGCATTGGGCATATAATGGCCGACCCCACCCGCCTTGGGGACTGGTGGTACCCTGTAACCATAGGTATAATGAGCGGCGAGTTTCGGGGGGCTGCATTACTGGAAGGATTGTCCGATTTTATAGGAGGTGTGTTCATGGTCAGGACCGGTCACCAGAGAGACCTGTTGGGTCAGGAGATAGTCGACTTCGACGAGCGTGTGGATATGGAGCGGCTAAGGAGGGAACGCCTGGCCCGCCTCCAGATGCAAATGGCCAAGGCAAACCTGGGCGGCATGCTCTTCTTCGATCCCGTCAATATCCGCTATGCCACGGGCCGCCGTTTTCCCGGAGTATTTGGAATGAGGTTCTTCAGTCAGTATGCCATTGTTCCCCAAGAGGGAACGCCCCTGGTCTTCGGCAACAACAACGAAGACGGGTCCTATGCCATGGAAAAGGGCACCTTCTGGGACTTCTTCCCCTGCGGCCGGAACGTGGAGGAGGCCTCACGCCTCTGGGGCGACAGGCTAGTCGACTCCATGAAGGAGCTGGGTATAGCCGGTGAGCGGCTGGGAATAGATCGGATGGACTTCTACTGCAGCGAGTCTCTGAAGGCCCACGAGATCGAGATCGCCGACGGTCGCATCCCGATAGAGAGGGCCAGGTCCATCAAGACCGAGGACGAGGTGTCCCTCATTCGCCAGGCCTGTGCCATCGCCGATATCGCCATCTGCGCCGTCAGGGACGCCATCGAACCGGGTGTCACCGAGAATGAGCTCTTCGCCATAATGACCCAGACGAACCTCAAGCACGGCGGCGAGCACATGGACGCCCGGCTCCTGACCGCCGGAGGAAACACCAACCCCTGGACCGGTAACTCCACCGATCGTATAGTGCGGCCCGGGGACCTGGTCGCCATGGACACGGACATGGCCGGGCCCATGGGATACTTCGCCGATTTCTCCCGCACCTACCTTTGCGGCGATGGAAAACCCAACAAGGAGCAACTGGAAGCCTACAAGATTGGCT
>JACZVB010000383.1 GCA_022572865.1 Chloroflexota bacterium
GGGTCAACCCCCCGGTACGGACACGAAATACAGAAGGGAAAATATCCTCTGCATGCGGGCGCCGGTGTACCGGCTTTACGGTCAAAGGCCTAAAGCCCTGGCGTAACACCTCCGCCCGCGCATTGGCTGCGCTGGTTGCTTCTATACGCCCTGTGACTATTCCTTGCTGCAGTGTGTAAGCCACGTAATGGAAAATCAAAATATTCCCTCTAGTCCAGGCTAAACAGGACTCTCATAACCTCATGTGGTGTGGTAATGCCCTCTTTGACCTTGAGCATTCCCTCTCGCCGCATGGGCCTCATCCCCTCTTTTAGCGCCTCATCGGATAGCTGGCTTCTGGGCGCATCCAGTAGAAAGAGCTGACGTATTGCATCTGATATGGTAAGCAGCTCGAAGACCCCAGTACGTCCCCGGTAGCCTGTCTGCGCGCACAGGTTGCAGCCGGAACCGTAGATGAAGCTCTCCTGGGTCTCTCCCATATCCGCGGCGTAGGCCATCCGCTCGGCTTCGGGCCTCTCCATTAAGGTCTTACAGCCCCCACATATCTGACGCACCATTCGCTGAGATACGATACCCGCCACCGAGGAGGATATAAGGTAAGGTGCAACCCCCAGGTCTCTAAGGCGGATCAATGCCGAAATGGAATCGTTGGCGTGGAGAGAGGTGAGCACTAAGTGGCCCGTGAGAGCAGCCTGGGTCGCGATGATCGCCGTCTCCTGGTCCCGGATCTCACCCACCATGATTACGTCCGGGTCTAGTCGTAATACGCTGCGTAGCTGAGTGGCGAAGGTTATGCCCGCGTCCCTCTGCATCTGCATCTGATTCGTATCGAGAATTCGGTACTCCACAGGGTCTTCAAGAGAGATGACATTTACCTCTGTCCGGTTCATCTCCAGGATAGAAGCGTAGAGGGTCGTGCTTTTCCCGGCTCCGGTGGGACCGCAAACGATGACCATTCCATAGGGAAGTCGCAGTATTCGACGATAGCTCTCCAGGGTTTCGGGGGTCATGCCTATCTGGTCTAACCCCAGCAGGGTGAACCGCTTGTCCAGGAGTCGCAATACGGCCATCTCTCCCATAGTGGTGCTGCTGGTGGCAACCCGAACATCCACCCCCCGGTTTTCCACTTGCGCGGTGAACTTGCCATCCTGAGACCGTCTCCGCTCCGCTATGTTCATCCCACTCATAATCTTGAGTCGAGATAGGAGTGGTGGGTGCATCTCCAGAGGCAGGCCCATGACATCGTGCAAAAGCCCGTCTATACGGAACCGAACACGAAGACGGGTCTCGGAGGGTTCAAGGTGGATATCTGAGGCCCTATCCTGAAGGGCCTGATGCAGAAGAAGCTCAATCACCTGGGCCGGGGGCGAATCTAGAAGCACGCTCGCCGTGACCTTGCCTCCAAGAGCCCCTTTTACCCTCGCTTCCTGCTCCGTTGTACCTTCGGTCAGCCGATAGGTGATGTCGATATGCTCCAGGATGTCCTCAGTAACAGATACCACCGGGTCTATCTTGCATCCTGTCCTGGCGGCAAGGTCCTGGATCAACTGGAAATCGGTAGGGTCCACCATCGCTACGGTGAGACGATCCGCCTCCTTTTTCAGAGGCAGAACGAGGCACTTTCGGGCCAGTGGCTCGGGAATAAGGGCTATGGCCTCCCGATCAATGACCTGGTTATGAAGCTCGACCATGGTGAGCCCCATATGGATGGCATACAGGGTTGCCAGGTCCCTGGATGCAACCAAGCCGTCCCGCGCCAGGACACGGCCTAGGGAAAGCTTTTCCCGGCTGGCGGTCTGGCGGGCGCTCGCTAGCTGTTCCGGGGTAAGGAGCCCTTCTGCTAACAACACCTGGGTAAAGGACAAAATTCTCACCGGGCGAGGCTTCGATGATCGGGCCCCCGCCCCGTTTGGGGAGAGAGGGGGTGGAGGATTGGTTTTATCGAGACTGTCTACCCTCAAGGAGCCTCCGTGGCCATCGGTGGTATGGAGCTTTTCCTCGGTCATTTTGAAAGCTAGCTATGGGAGTCCCCACTTTTTAGCCACACCGTAAGTTGATGGCAATCGACTCCCATATCGGAAGTGGTAGCATCCCTGACCCGGGCTACCTGGGGCATCTGGCCCAGCTCTCTCTGTAGAGGGAATGGTTCCCTGAGCTTTACCCACAGGTCCAACTGTTGCCCTCGTCCTCCTACCAGTCGGAGAAAGCGCACCTCAGGTTTCTTACATACCTTGTTTACGAAATGCAAAGCATCTCGGGCCGGACCGTTGATCCTAACCTCCAACTTAACCGTACCTTCGTAGATTTTAGTACTGTCGAACTCCGCTGGGGTGTCGGAGCCAACGTCCTCGGCCCCGGAATCCGAGACAGG
>JACZVB010000031.1 GCA_022572865.1 Chloroflexota bacterium
ACAACACTTCTAGAAAAGCTGGGCTTGGCTGGCGAGGGGTGGCACCCGCTACTGTGCGTAGGTCGGGCAGTGGAAGGCTCTCAACTGGTGGCGTTGAGAGGTAAAGATAGCCAAATGGAATATACAGTCTTTGTGCTAAAGTGTCGGCCTGTCGCATAGTAGGACGTGCGTCCCCTCGTTCCCATGCGTCAATCAGGCTGGCAGTTACGTTGACCTTCTGAGCAACTTCATCAGTACTGAAGTTATTGCGCTCACGTGCCCAACGTACCATATTGGGGGTTATGAAGGCCGTAGTCATACTTGTTACGAAACCGTTACCTCTACGACTGTGCCCCGACAAGTCCCGAGTATCGGGACAGGCCGGGGTGACAGACAGTAACTTTACACATCCAGATAACTAACGTCATGGCCATAAACCCATGATACCAGCTACGCCTCGGTGCCGCCTATGGCCCAGGTGGGGCCCAGGCGGGCGAGCTCACGGGCTAGGGCCTCCTGCTCCGGGGCCTGCAGGTCCGGGTCCCGGGCGAAAAGCCGTTCCGCCTCCGCCCTTGCCAGCTCCAGCAAGTCGCTGTCGGAGAGCCGGGCCATCCGGAGGTCCGGGAGGCCGCTCTGGCGGGTGCCGAAGAACTCACCCGGCCCCCTGAGGCGCAGGTCCTCCTCGGCCAGGGCAAACCCGTCGTTTGTCTTTTCCATCAGTGTTAAACGCTGCTTTGCCTCCTGGGACGGCCTCTCTGCTAGAAGAAGACAATAGCTCTTGGCCGGTCCCCGCCCCACCCGGCCGCGGAACTGGTGCAACTGGGAGAGGCCGAACCGGTCCGCTCCCTCGATCATCATGACCGTGGCATTGGGTATATCGATGCCAACCTCGACCACCGGGGTCGACACCAGTATGTCCACCTCTCCCTTGCGGAAGGCCTCCATAACCTCGTCCTTTTCTCCAGACGGGAGGCGGCCGTGGAGCAGGCCCAGCCGCAGGTCGGGGAAGACCACCCGGGAAAGCCTCTCGAACTCCTTGGTCGCTGCCCGGGTCTGCAGGGCCTCCGACTCTTCGATCAAGGGGCAGATAACGAAGGCCTGATGGCCCTCTTTCACCTGTTTCCGGACGAAGTCGTATGCCGTGCCCCTTTGCCGCTGCTGCACCCACTTGGTCTTGATCTCCTGTCTCCCCGGGGGAAGCTGGTCTAGCACCGATAGGTCCAGATCGCCGTAGAGGGTGAGGGCCAGAGTACGGGGTATGGGGGTGGCGGTCATCACCAGGAGATGGGGACTTGCGCCCTTTTGCCGGAGGGCCGAGCGCTGCATCACCCCGAACCGGTGCTGTTCGTCCACGATTATCAGGGCCAGGTCTCGGAACTCCACCTCCTTCTGGATGAGAGCGTGGGTCCCGATCACTATGTCTATTCCCCCCTCACGTATCAACTGCTGCAGGTTTCGCTTGGCCTTGCCCCGCATAGCGCCAATAAGGAGGCCCACCCTGATGGGGCGGTCCAGCAGGGACTCGAAGACCTGCACCACTTGGTTGCCCCATGAGACATCGGGTTGTCCCCCCAGGAGGCTGCATATGGTGCCGAAGTGCTGCTCGGCCAGTATCTCGGTAGGCACCATGATGGCCCCCTGATATCCGCAGGCCACCGCCTGGAGCAGGGCCCCCGTAGCCACTACCGTCTTCCCGCTGCCCACGTCCCCTTCCAGGAGGCGGGCCATGGGCATGGGGCCCTGCAGGTCGGCCAGCACCTCTTCCAATGCTCGGCTCTGGGCACCGGTGAGGGAGAAGGGGAGAGACTGCACGAACCGGTCCAGGAGAAGAGGGTCCCTCTGGATACGATTGGCCTGCTGTCCCTCCTGCCACTCCCGTTTGCGGGCCAGAACCCTGAGCTGGATCAGGAACAGCTCGTCGAAGGCCAGCCTGCGCCGGGCCTCGTCCTTCGACTCATCGTCGTCGGGATAGTGGGCCTGATAGACCGCATTCTGAAGAGTGAGAAGCGTGTTTCTCTCTCTGATATCCGATGGGAGGAAGTCCGGCAGCTGGCGGGCCCAGATATCCAGAGTCCTTCGCACCAGGTTGCGCACTGTGCGCTGGTACAGGCCTTCGGTCAGGGGATAGACGGGCACCAGGCGCCCCGTGTGGACGTTGTCACTGCCCGTTAGCAGCTCATAGTCTGGGGACTCGAACACCTTCCTGCCCCTGAAAAGGCTCACCCGGCCGCTGAGGGCGACACGCTGGTTGGGCTTGAGGGTCTGGGCCATGTATGGATTGTTGAACCAGACCGCCTTAATGTTGCCCGTCTCATCCCCAATGACGGCCTCGGTGCTCCGCGCCCTGGGCCCCATCCTCTTGATGGATGCTTCCCATACGATGCCTTTAATGGTCTGCTCGGCGCCCGGAACCAGCTCGGAGATGGTCACGGTCTGTCTAAAGTCGTTGTGCCGGTGTGGGAAGAAGTAGAGAAGGTCCCTTATCTCGGATAAGCCCAGCTTGGCAAATCTGGAGGCCAGGTTTTGCTGAATGCCCTTTATGGCGGTTATGGGTGACTCGAGGGTCAAGTTGCCCGTGGCCCCCGAGGATTTGGCTTTAACCGCACGCCGCTTCTTTTTGGGAGGGGCTGTGCTATCCTGCGGATCGGGCTTTGCGCCGGGTATGAGCGCGGCCAGCTTGCTCAGCGTCTCTTCGACCCACAGGCGCCGTTCCGGGATGCCCATATCTGCATACCTGGCCTGGGGAAGAGGGGGTATCTCTTTCACCGGGCCGTCACGCCACCGCTGGAGCATTTCGTCCAGGCCCCCGACTACCACCGAGTCGACGAAACCCTTGCTTCGCTCCAGCTCCAGTACCTTTTTCAGAGTCTGCGGCCCTTGTTCCATGACAGATCTGGATGACACGTGAACTAGGCCCGGGTCATGGCCACACCGATGGCCCCGGGCCCCACATAGGTGCCCAGCACGGGCCCGAATCGGGTGATGAAGAAGTTCTCCTTGGGCACGTGCCCCTGGAGCTGCTGGGAGAGGTCCTGGGCCTCATCGGGAGTGGTGCTGTGTGCCACCCCGGCATAGGCGATGTCACCGGCTTGCTGAAGCTCTGTGACCAGCCGGTCCAAACCCTTCTGACGGGTCCTGAAGCGGTCCAGGGGGTGGGCCTCTCCGTCCTTGATGATCAACATGGGGATGACCTTGAAAACCGATAGGCGGCGAAGAGAGGTGCCCAGATAGAACTGAAGCTTTCCGATCCTGCCACCCTTGGACAGGTACTCCAGGGTATCCAGCAGGCAGATGGTCCTGGTCTCCGCCCCGGCCCTCTCTGCCACCCGCTTCGCCTCTTCCAGGCTGGCCCCGTCCCTCACGGCCCGGGCGGCGGCTATCACCACTAGGCCCAGGCCAATGGACACCTGAAGGGAATCCACTACCTCCACCCGGCACCTGTCTTTCACCTCACCCGCACCCAGTTGGGCCGAGTTGCAGGTCTGGCTCAGCTTGGTGGAGAGGTGTATGGAGAGGATCTCATCGGTCTCCTGGGCCAGGTCGGTGTAGGTCTTGGCGAAGAGCCCGGCCGAGGGTTGGGATGTTCTTGGAAGGCTGGGGGACGAGATCAGTGCCTGGTAGAACTCTTCGGCGCTGAGGTCCACACCATCTCTGTACTCCTTATCGCCGAAGTTCACCGTCAGAGGCACAACGGTAACGCCAAGCTCGCGGCAAAGCTCGGGTGGGAGGTCAGAGGTGCTGTCGGTGACAATCCTTACGCCCATTATAAAGGGAGTATAAGTCCTATCTATTCCAGGGATATGATGAAATCGTAGTGGGGTTGGCCCCCATCCAGCATCTCCACCTCTATGTTGGGAAGACAATCCTTGATGGACTCGGCCAGCCTGTTCCTCTCGTCGGCGTTGGCGTCGGCGCCCCAATACACCGTAGCCAGGCTGATGCCGCCGGATGCCATCCTGCCGGCCAGGGCCTGTATCACCTCGCATGGCCCCGAGGCCGAGGCCAGGAGCTCTCCGTCCAGCAGGCCTATGGCCTCTCCCTTTCTTATTCGAAGCCCGTTGACCGTGGCCCGGCGCACCGCTCTGGTCAGCTCCAGGGTCCTAACCCCGGATAGCGCTTCATTCATAACCTCTTGATTTTCCGCCACCGTAGACTCGATGTTGAAGGCGAGGATTGAGGCGATGCCCTGCGGGATGGTGGTGGATGGGACTACCTCTACTTCTTTCTCGGACAGCGCAGCCGCCTGCTTAGCCGCCGGCATTATATTCTTGTTGTTGGGCAGCACTATGGCCGCCGGCGCTGATGTCGATTCTATGGCCGTTAGGATGTCCTGGGTGCTGGGGTTCATGGTCTGGCCCCCGGGCACGACCACGCTGGCCCCCAGGCTCGAGAACAGCTCCGTTATGCCCTGGCCAGAGGCCACGACTACCATTGCTATGGGCCCCACATCCTCACTGCCCTTCTTCTGCAGGATCTCCGAATGCTGCTGGTCTATGTCCTGCACGTTTACCTGAGTAACCGTGCCCAGCGTCTCGGCGAATGCGATGACGGCCTGGGGCTGGGGGGTGTGGGTATGGACGCGAATCAGGTCCTCGGCGCCCACCACCACTGTCGAGTTGCCCCGCTGGTCTATCTCCTGCCTCACCGACTCCGGGTCCAGGCCCTCGCCCTGAATGAGGAACTGGGCGCAGAAGCCGTAGACCTGTTCTTCGACGCCAACGCCGGCCCTCGATACTCGGGAGATGGCATCGGTATCCTGGGGCTGGGGAGGCGCAACCAAAGGCTCGTTGCGGAGGGCTTTGAGAGCCCCTTCGAGGATGACCAGCAGCCCCTGGCCACCGGCGTCCACCACTCCTGCCTCACGCAGTATAGGCAGAAGGCTGGGGGTGCGCTCCACCGATTGTCTGGCCTCCTCCACCGCCGCCGCCAGCACATCCTCCAGGTCGTCGCTCTCCTCAGATGCCTTGTGGGCTGCTTCGGAGGCATCCTTGATGACGGTCAGGATGGTGCCCTCTACGGGCTTGCTGACACCCTTGTACGCCGCCGTCGTCGCCTGTCTCAGGCCCCGGGCCAGGGAGTTTCCATCAATAACAGATTCACCCTCTACACCGCTTGAGAACCCCCGTAAGATCTGAGAAAGGATCACCCCGCTGTTTCCACGGGCCCCCATAAGGGCCCCCCAAGCCAGGGCTCCGGCAACGGAGGAGGCGTCCTGTCCCTTGCCCTTTTCAACCTCCTCCATAGCGGCGCGCATGGTGAAGAGCATGTTGATGCCGGTATCGCCATCGGGCACGGGGAACACGTTGAGGGCGTTTATCGCCTCGCAGTTCATCTCCAGCCAGCGGGTAGCCGTGGCGAACATCGTCTTGACCTGTGAGCCGTCGTACACTTTAGACATGGCAGTGATGGCTTCCTGATGAGGACAACGCTCCCGAACCCAGCGCGACCAGTTGTAACCAGGATGCCTTTATGTTATCTTGATGGCTCCGATTCTACAAGGTGGTTACGCAGTGGCAAAGTGTGAATTATGCAATAAAGTGCCTCGGTTCGGCCGAAACGTCAGCCATTCCAAGGTGCATACCCCACGACAGTTCAAGCCCAACATTCATCCGGTACACCTGATGATAAACGGCAAGCGGCAGCGGATGAAGATCTGCACCCGGTGCCTTCGAACCCAGCATAAGATAGCTTCCTGAGATATCTCTTTCAAGCCGGGGTGTTTGGCTGCCGGGGATAGGGTGCAGAGGGCCGGGGATAAGGGGCCAGAATTCTAGGTTTGCAGGCTGGCTACGCTGGCCTTTATGCGGGCCAGGGCCCGGGCCACGCTCTCCCGGTTATTGAATACCGCCGATCCCGCCACCAGGACCCGGGCCCCCGCCTCCACGACCCCTGGGGCCGTCGTCGCAGAGATACCGCCGTCCACCTCCAGCTCCGCCTCAGACCCCAACTCGTCCAGGCGCTGACGCATCCGAGCTATCTTCTCAGTCATGGTCTCGATATATTTCTGGCCGCCGAAACCCGGATTCACCGTCATCACCATCACCAGGTCTAGGTCGGAAAGCACATCATCTAAGACCGAGATTGGCGTGCCGGGGTTCAGGGACACACCCGCACGGATCCCCAGGTCTTTTATCTGATATATGACCCGGTGAAGATGGAGGCACGCTTCCGGGTGGACGGTGATGATACTGGCCCCCGCCTCGGCGAACCGGGGTATCAGCCGGTCCGGTTCCTGAATCATCAGGTGTACGTCCAGGGGAAGGGAGGTCCAGGGCCTGACGGCGGAGACGATGACCGGGCCCGCTGTGAGGTTGGGCACGAATTGCCCGTCCATCACGTCGATGTGGATGTAGTCGGCGCCGGCCTCGGTGGCCTCGGCGACCTGCTCACCCAGCCTGCCGAAGTCCGCCGCCAGTATCGACGGGGCATACTTTATCCTGGGCTTATCAGCCATTGCCGGCCCTCAACATCTCTCTAGCTGCGGAGAGGGCCCGGCGCACCTGCTCGGGGGCCGTCCCTCCCGGCGTGTTCCTGGCGGCGATGGAGGATTCCACGGTTATGGAGAACACGTCATCCTCGAACAGCGGTGAGAACCGCTTGTAATCTTCAAGGGTCAGCTTGTTCAAGGCAAGTCCTCTATCGGCAGCGTAGCCTACCAGCTCTTTTACCGCCTTGTGGGCCTGGCGAAAAGAGAGGCCCCTGGAGGCCAGGTAGTCGGCCAGGTCCGTGGCCAGGATGCCGCTGTATATACCTGCCTCGGCCGCGGCCCGAGTCCTATCCCCCTCGACTTTCATGGTCCTGACCATCCCGGCCATCACCCCCAGGGTGGCGCTTAGGGTGTCCACCGTGTCGAAGAGGCCCTCCTTGTCCTCCTGAAGGTCTTTATTATAGGCCAGGGGGAGGGCCTTAAGGGTGGTGAGGAGCGACACCAGGTTCCCGTATACCCGGCCCGTCTTGCCCCGGGCCAGCTCCGCCACGTCCGGGTTGCGCTTCTGGGGCATTATGCTGCTGCCCGTGGTGTAATCGGGGTCCAGGGTGACGAAGCCGAACTCCTCCGAAGACCAGATGATCAGCTCCTCGGACAGCCGGGACAGGTGCAGCATAGCCATGCACGCCGCGGAGTGGTATTCGACCACGAAGTCCCTATCGGACACCGAGTCCATGCTGTTGCGGCTCACCTGGGAGAACCCCAGGTTCCGGGCCACGGACTCCCTGTCGATGGGATAGGTCACCCCGGCCAGGGCCCCGCTCCCCAGGGGCAGCACGTCGGTACGCTTGCGGCAGTCCCGGAACCGTTCCACATCCCGCTGGGCCATCTCGAAATAGGCCAGCAGGTGGTGGGCCAGCAGCACGGGCTGTGCCCTCTGGAGATGGGTGTAGCCCGGCATTATGATGTCGATGCCGGTCTCGGCCTGGTCCAGGAGCGCCTCCTGGAACCGTTGCAGGCCCTTGACTACATCCTCGATGGCCTCCTTAACGAAGAGGCGCATGTCCAGGGCAATCTGGTCGTTGCGAGAGCGGGCGGTGTGGAGTTTCCCGGCCACGTCGCCTATCAGGTCGTGGAGCCGGGCCTCGATGTTCATGTGGATGTCTTCGAGCTCGTCCTTGAAGGGGAAGGCGCCCCCTTCGATCTCCTCCTGGATGGAGGCGAGGCCGTCGCAGATGGCCCGGGCCTCGGTCTCGGAGATGATGCCCTGTTTGCCCAGCATCCGGGCGTGGGCCATCGACCCGGCGATGTCGTGTTTATACAGCCGCCGGTCGAAGGGTATGGATATGGTATAAGCCAGGGGGTTATCCACCGTCCTTCTTCCTAATCATGACCCGTCTTCTCAGGGTGAGGACCTGTTCATCCTTCTGGTTCCAGGCCCGGGTCTCGACATACAATATTCCCCTGTCCGGCTTGCTCTTGGACTCCCGTTTATCCAGGACCTCCGTCTCGGCGTAGATGGTATCGCCGTGGAATGTGGGGCCCAGGTGTTTGATGCTCTCGTACTCCAGGTTTGCGATGGCCTTGCCGCTGATGTCCCGGACGCTCATGCCCACCACCAGGCTGATGACGAAGAGGCCGTTAACCAGCCGCTGGCCGAACTGGCTGTCCTTCATGTAGTGCGCGTCGATGTGCAGGGGCTGGTGGTTCATGGTAATCATGCTGAAGAGGGTATCGTCGTACTCGTTGACTGTGCGTCCGGGCCAGTGTTTGAATACGTCACCGACGTTGTACTCCTCGAACCAGCTACCGAATTTGTCCCTTCCGTCGTGGATCAGATCGAGGATCTCATCCATACGTTCCACGTCGATGATGCAGTCCCGAATCGTCCCCGTAACGAGCATGATCTCGGCGGCCACCACGCGTCCTTTTCCGTCCTTGGTCGGAAGCAGTCGCTGGCTGATCACGGCCTGAAGCGCATCCGCCAAGCGACCGCGGATGATCTCCTGCTCCTCTGCACGGAACACGGCAATGATCCGCGAGAGGGTCTGCACCGCGTTCTTCGTGTGAACGGTGGAGATGACCAGGTGGCCTGTTTCGGCCGCCTTGAGCGCCGTGTCGATGGTTTCTTTGTCGCGCATCTCACCGATGAGCATGACATCCGGGTCCTGGCGGAGGCCGGAGCGGAGGCCCGACGCAAAGGACTCGGTATCAAAACCCACATCGCGTTGTGTGACCGAAGAGTTGAGATCACGATGCAGAAATTCGATGGGATTCTCCAGCGTGATGATGTGCTTCTTCATGTTCCGGTTGATGTACCCGACGATGGCCGCCATCGTGGAGCTCTTCCCGCTGCCTGTAACCCCCGTGACCAGGATCAACCCCCGCTCGGACTTGGCTATCTTCTCGAGGACCGGGGGAAGCCTGAGGTCGGCGAACGTCGGAATCTCAAGCGGGATGATCCTCATGACGATTGACAGAACGCCGCACTGCCTAAGGATGGTGATGCGGAAGCGTCCAAGCCCCGGAAGGCCCCAAGCACAGTCATAGTCCATGATCTCGTCGATGCGGGCCCGGTCCTGTTCGTGGGGAATGAGCTTCAGGGCCAACTCACGGACTTGAGCGTGGGAGATCTTCTGGTCGGTGAGCGGAGTCAGATCTCCGTCCACCCGGGCTCGGACGAAGTCACCGGCCTTGATGTGGATGTCACTTGCCCCATCCGCAATCGCCTTCTTGAACAACTCATTCATCAGCGTCGCACCCTCGGCAATCCGACGTCAATTTAGAGAACCAACCTGTTCAAAGCTGTGGACTCACAGCGCGGAATGCCAATCAAGTCCCATTCGACTGCGAGCTTCAACCAGTGTCTCCCGAGCCACAGCGCGCGCTCGATCAGCTCCCGCCTCCAGCACGCCACGCACCTCTGCGGGGTGTGCCCGGAGGTGCTCAG